>CACXDM010000025.1 GCA_902766435.1 uncultured Erysipelotrichaceae bacterium
GTAGCTCGTCGGGCCCATAACCCGGAGGTCGTTGGTTCAAATCCTTCCCTCGCAACCATTGGTCCTGTAGCTCAGTCGGTAGAGCAATGGACTGAAAATCCATGTGTCGGCAGTTCGATTCTGCCTGGGACCACCTGAAAAGCCATGATTGACATGGCTTTTCTTTTTTATCTTCTGCTGATCTGTTTCATGATTTCCGTGAATTCCTCAAGGGTAAGCATACCGTCTTTCATTACAGATGCCGCGCTGACAAGATTCGCCGCCTTTACCGCTTGATCAAGCGGATATTCCATCATTAACGCAGCCATCACCATTCCGACGTGACTGTCACCCGCGCCGGTCGAATTCACCTGTGATACCGGAACAACATCTGCCCTTGACAGTTTATCTTTCTCGTATATCATCACTGCACGGCTTCCGTCAGTAATAATGAGATCCCCGGAAGTGTATTTTCTCATTGCATCAGCTGCTTCCCGCTCACTTCCGTATGTTATTTTTTCAGATGCCAGGAACTGATTCATTTCTTTTCTGTTCATATGTACCATGCCCGCCAGACGCATGACTGCCAGATTTTTTTCCCGCTGAATATGACGTATACGCGCTCCCGGTGCGTATACGATTTTCTTATTCTTCTGTTTCTCAAGGAAGGATATCAGTCTTTCTCCGGTTTTTTCCTCAATCTCAAGACCGCAGACATAGATCATTTCATACTCTTCCATATTCAGCGTATCCAGCACTTCCTGCTCAAAAAGATATTCACAGCCATGGTTTGCAAGGAATGTTCTGCTTCCGTCTTCCGCGATCAGACAATAACAGCAGCCGTGTTCCTTTTCACTCCGCAGCACCGGCATAATTCCGCTTTTACGGCAGAGGTTCAGGATCAGATCTCCGTATATTCCTTTACCGACAGAGGCAAACAGTGTATACGGAACACCTGACAGGTGCAGTATGGAAGCAGCGTTGTATGCGCATCCTCCTGCCGTGACTGTCTGTCTTTCCACATTCACATCTTCTTCTTTTTCCGGAATATGATCAACGTATATATTGATATCTGCCGTCACCGATCCGATCACCAGTACTTTCCCTGCCATGATTTATTCCTCCGCATAATAAAAATATGCCCGTACCATACGGACATATTGTAAGCATTAAACCTGAATTCTGTCGATCATATCCTGAACAATCGGTCTGATCCTTCTGGCTCTGCTTGTTCCCCATTCAAGGGAAGCGCAGTATTTGTCGACAAATGTCAGAATCAGCCCTTCCTTCGTTGCGGGTTTTGCGGTTGTGGCAGGCCACATATGATTCAGAATACAGTCTTTCATGACATCATTGACATCAAAGTATTTACATGCATTCTTGAATGCGCAGCGGGGATGAACCGCATTATGGTTCATACCGGTCTTCCGGAACTCATTTGTATCATACAGATAGAAATCATGAAGCATTGCGCCTCTGGCTGCACTCTTATAGTCCAGTCCGGCCTGTCTGCAGATGATAAATGTATACCACGCCGCATTCAGACAATGCTGGTAGCGTGTTGTGCTGTTGTGATGAACGAACTTCTTCAGCATCTGGTACGCAGGTACTGCCGTAATATCACTGACCGTCTCAAGAAATTCCATTGCGGCTTCATGGTCCGCTTCAAGAAATGTTTCTTTGGATCCGATAATATTTGTCAATTCCACAGCCTCACTTTCCGGTTTTCCACCGTTAAAAAGTATAGTCATTTCTGACCTTTGGTCAAGTCAATTCCGGATTTTCTATGAAAGTCTCACCGTATTTTCACATTCCAAAAGAAGTTTGATTCGCAGAGACAAATGAATATAATGTAGCTATGGCAAAAAAAAATGATTCATATACGTTATACGATTATCTTGACTGGCGCGGTGATCTGATGTTCACGGAGAACCATCTGAACGAAGTTGACGCCCTGATTTTTTCCATTCTTTCCTATACGGATATGAAAAAGCTGATCAATTATGACGATGATCCGGTTACGGTCAGAGAAATGAACAAGAGGTATATCAAAGAAGGAATCGATCAGTCAGCGCTTGTCTACAATCCGGCTCCCCTGCTGGATAAATGTTCCTCCACACACCGTTTCGGCGGTATTGAGATCAGCCATTATGTAGATATTCTGCATGACAGTCACGAAATCCAGTTTTCCGCCTGTACGTTTCAGTTAAATGAGGAAACCGCATTTGTCGCTTTCCGCGGAACGGATAATACCGTTGTCGGATGGCGTGAAGACTTTAATATGACAGCCGAATCCTCCATACCTGCCCAGAAACATGCGGCGGAATACCTGAGCCGTGATTTTCTGAACAAATACAGGACAATCTATACCGGCGGACATTCAAAAGGCGGCAATCTGGCTGTTTACGGAAGTGCCTTCTGTATTCCGGAAACCAGAAAGAAAATCAGTCTGGTCTTCTCCAATGACGGTCCGGGATTCCGTCCTGAAATCTGGGAAACCCCCGAAATTCAGGCAATTCTGCCTAAGATGAAGAAGATCATTCCTTCGACATCGGTGATCGGTCTGCTTCTTGATCATGTAAGTGACACATCCATCATCAGCAGCACTCTTCCTGCCTTTCTCTCCCATGATCCGTATTCCTGGAAAGTTCTCGGAAACAGATTCGTCAGAGAAAATGAGCTTTCCTCCGTCAGTAAATACATCATCAATGTATTTAATCAATGGATTTCCACAATCAGTGACAAGGAACGCTCGGAATTCATCGATACTGTATTTGATACTCTTTCCGAATCAGGGATTACCAAGGTCGGTCAGCTGCGCCATGATCCGATCAAGACATATACCGCGCTCTATAACGCCTTCAGTCAGTCAGATCCCAAGAAACAACAGTTAGTAACGGAGCTGTTCGCAAGACTTGCAAAGACAGGAACCAATACCGCATTTCAGGAGCTGAGAAAATCACTGCTGCAGCAGAATCCGGACCCTGATGACAACATCGCAGTATGACATAACAAAAGCCGCATCCATAACAGTGCGGCTTTCATTTATTTTCTGTTAAATCAGAGAAACAATTATTCTCCCTTTTCAAGAGCGAGTGTTCTTGTCGTCAGATCGCAGACTGCAGGATCTCCATAGTACTGGATCGCACCGGGATATGTATATGCTGTTTCAACAGCCCATGCATCTCTGTGAGCTTCAAAGAACTTGAACGGCTTGTCTTCGAGTTCAACGAGAGCTTTCCTGATAACAGGCTTGTCTTCGCCGTGTCTTCTTTCCATATTCATCATCTTTGTGATGGGCATACCGCCGGCAACCCATTCATCAGCAGGCTTGGACAGGTTGGAGATCTTTGACAGATATCCGTTGTATCCGTACTGAATCAGCATGAATGCATTGTAGCCGAGTGAGTAGCAGTAGTCAGCGTCGAAGTTGGACGGGAACGCACATCTTCCTTCATATCCGAAGAAATGATGGAGCGGGCTGAATTTGCCGTTATATGTGCCGGCAGCCTTTCTCTCATCCAGTTTTGCCTTAACGAGACCGGAGAACAGCTTTTCGGATTCAATCAGGGATACCTGAACGTTTCCGTGCGGATCTCTTTCGAGGAACAGCTGCTGCTGAATTGCTTCAGGCACAATTGCGAATACAGCCATGGATTCCTTTGTCAGACCGTTTTCGATAAACGCATACTTATCCTTCCATGAAGGAAGAGCGTTGAATGCTTCAGCCTTTGCGCCGGCCAGCAGTTCGTTGATTTCCTGGATCAGCTTATTGAATTCCGGAACAAACTCAACAACGCCTTCGGGGATGATGGCAACACCGAAGTTCATGCCGTTGTCAGCTCTCTTGTTTACGGAATCAGCGATGTAGTCAGCGATCTCGGAGAGAGACATCTTCTTGGCAGCTACTTCTTCGGAGATCAGGCAGACATTCGGCTGTGTCTCAAGAGCGCACTCGAGAGCTACGTGAGAAGCGGAACGGCCCATAACCTTTACAAAGTGCCAGTATTTCTTAGCGGAGTTAGCATCTCTTTCGATGTTTCCGATCACTTCACTGTATGTCTTTGTGGCTGTGTCGAAACCGAATGAGCATTCAATGTCTTCGTTCTTCAGGTCGCCGTCGATTGTCTTCGGGCATCCGATTACCTGAACGCCTGTTTCATGCGCTGCGAAGTATTCAGCGAGAACTGCTGCGTTTGTGTTGGAGTCATCACCGCCGATGATCA
This sequence comes from uncultured Erysipelotrichaceae bacterium, assembly GCA_902766435.1. Taxonomy (GTDB): domain Bacteria; phylum Bacillota_I; class Bacilli_A; order Erysipelotrichales; family Erysipelotrichaceae; genus Bulleidia. The sequence continues at coordinate 4,206 of CACXDM010000025.1, forward strand.
CGATTGCGGTAATGCCGTGCTTCTTGCAGACTTCTGCAGCTACTGCA
>CACXDM010000026.1 GCA_902766435.1 uncultured Erysipelotrichaceae bacterium
GGGAACTCACGCTTCTATCAGATTCAGAACATGGATCTGATTCCCCTTCTCCATAATTACGGTGTAAGACTCGCATTGACCGGTCACCAGCATTTCCCTGCCGCAAGAAAGAAATACGGATTGACGGAAATCATCGTCCCGATGCCGTTTCAGGGTGAATATACATTCGGAATCCTTGAAGCGGATGAGAATGAATTCATATGGCGGACAGACAATATTGACTTTGACAGATTCGGAACATTCCGCTTTGCGTCAGAAGCTTCCTTACGCCGGAATACAGCGCTTGATTTCCTGGTCAATGCCGTACTGGAAAGCGGAACCGATACCGATCCGGAACATCTGAAGGAATACCGCCGTCTTCTTACACTCTGGTACAGGAAGATGAACAGCGTAACCCTTTCTCATCATGACACTCAGATCATCAATGATCCCTATTATCCGGCACTGATGAAACATATCGCTTCAACCCCGTACGGTATCTGGATCAAAGAAATGACGGAAGAAAACAATATCCGTTCCGATCTGATTCACATCCCGTATCATGATCATGCCTGACTCGTGTTAGAATAGGACCAGGAGGCATATCATGGCAGAAAAAAAGCACAGCCCGTTTCTTCTGCTGGACATACTGCAGAGGCATACGGATGAAGAACATATCCTTACCGCTTCCCAGCTGATTTCCCTTCTTTCAGAGGAGTTCGGAGTGATCATTGAACGGAGAACACTCTACTCCAATATCCGTATTCTCCGTCAGGCAGGATATGAGATCAGCGGCTATGACGAAAACGGTACCGGCTATTATCTCGTCACGAGACAGTTCGACAAAAGTGAAGTGCTGATGCTGTGCAACGCGATTCACAGCTCCCACTTCATTTCCTCCAAACAAAGTGACGAACTGATCAAGCGGATACTCCATACCCTCAGCAATTCCCAAAGCAGGGAATTCCGCTCTCAGGTGTATCTCCCCAACAGAAAGAAAACCGAAAACAGACAGCTTCTTTACAATATCGGTATTGTCTCCGAAGCGATCCGTGACAGAAAACAGATCAGTTTCATCTATCAGCGCTATGACAAAGACAAAAAACTTGTCCCGCGCCGCAAAGAGCCGTATGTGATGGAACCTCGGTTCATTGTCTATGCCGATGAGCGTCCCTATGTGATTGTCACAAGCAGAAAGTATCCTGCTTTCTCCCATTACCGGCTCGACCGGATGAAGGATACAAAGATACTCACCGAACCTTCCGTGCCGCTCAACCGTAACCGGATTCAGGAAGCCTATCAGTACGCTTCAAACAAACTCTTCATGTTTGCCGGAGAGAACGTTCAGGTCACCTTCCGCTGCAAAAACCGGATTATGGATGCCATGATCGACATCTTCGGTCCCGGAATGCGTACACTGCCGGAGGATGATGATACATTCCTGCTGAAAATACAGACAAGCGTTGCCGGCGCGGTATTCCTCGCCCAGCAGTATCTTGATGCGGTGGAAGTACTCGATCCGCCTGAAATCCGGGAAGAAATAAAGAAAAGACTGCAGGACAGTCTTGACCGTTATGCCTGATTCATTCAGGCTTTTTTCAATTACAGCAGCCCGGCATATGATCACCGGACTGCTGCAGCTGAGTTACCCCCATCAGCAAATACATTATTGAATATCCTCCGGTACATAATTTATGCCAGCTTCAAATTTTTTACTCAGCTTATTTTGTGAAATAATTAACTTGTTCTGTTTTTCCGCTTCAGCAGTTTCTCAAAACACTGATGAAAAACAAAGGCAAGAGGTACACTGATAAATATAACCATAGCCGCAAACAGGAAGTCATTCTCAATAAAGATTCCCGTTCCCCTCAGCAGTGTAATCAGGGCGCCATGGATCAGATACAGTTCATACGAGATTTTCCCGAGAAAGACAACAGCCGCATTTGACGGGATATATTTCATCAGAATACAGTTCATCAGGATGATGAAACTGACTGTCGAAACAAAGAACACAGGATACTGAAAACGGAAAAGATACGGGGTGGCATAAGTCAATGCCAGACAGATTCCCGATACCGTCATTACCATTGTTCTTTTTTTCCTAATCAGATTCAGGATCTTTTCTTCATACGAATACCACAGCATTCCCATAACAAGAATATGCGCTGTGTTATACCACCAGATACCGTAAGACAATACAGAACAGACAACACACCAGATCACGACAAACAATATCCCGCCTGTAATCAGCTTCTTCTGATCCTGCCCGCAGATTCTGATCATTGCGGCACACCAGAGATACCAGAAGATAATCAAAATCACATACCAGGTAAACAGAAGAACAGGATCACCCGAAACAATACCCTCCGCAAACTGAGAAACCGTATACGGCGTTCCCTCAATTACACCGATCAGGTAATATACCGGATACAGAAACAAATACGGCACAAGAACCGGAATCAGTCTTCTCCTCAGATACCCTTTGCCGTAGTTCTGATCCGTACAGCACCGCTTCATAAAACCGTAACCGGCATAGAACAGAAAAACGGATACAGGAAACACTCCGATAAACCAGAAAAAATACCTGAGATAACCGCTCTCCACACGTTGGGAAAGGTGATGAATCACAACAGTGGCAGCCGCCAGTCCACGCATACGCAGTCCGGTATCAGCAGATATATATGCCTGATTTTCAATGTCCGTATTCTTCAGTGCCGGAAAAAGAAGCAGCACCGGCAGAAGAA
>CACXDM010000027.1 GCA_902766435.1 uncultured Erysipelotrichaceae bacterium
AGATAACGGCAGATATGATCTCAAAGAGAGTCCGGGCAGGTGAGAGCCGGGCAGAAGCACAGTCTGTCAAATGGACCGCTGAGGGCGGAGTGAAAGCATTTTTGTGAGTATTCTCTGACGAGAGGGCTGCGTTAGTGTCCGGGGATATGACTGTATCCTGCTGAGCGCACACGTATGTGTGAAGAAGGGTGGCACCGCGAATACCTGATTCGTCCCTGACGGAAGATTTTCTGTCAGGGATTTTTAGTCCGGAGGGAGCTATGGCGGATATACTTGAACAGCTTGCGGCGCATGCGGTACTGCGCGTAAGGCAAAAAGAAAAGATGATTCCGGCGGATGAAATGGAAAAAGCAGCCCGTGAGGCAGATGCGAATACCGGCTTTCCGTTCCGCAGAGCGCTTCAGAAGGAAGGCATTTCCTTCATCTGCGAATGCAAGAAGGCTTCTCCTTCCAAGGGACTGATCGCTCCTGATTTCCCTTATCTGCAGATTGCGGAGGAATACGAAGAAGCGGGAGCAGCGGCAGTTTCGTGTCTTACGGAACCGGAGTGGTTTCTCGGAAAGGATGAATATCTGAAGGAAATCGCGGAGAATGTGAAAATCCCGGTTCTGCGGAAAGACTTCACTGTTGATCCGTATATGATCTATGAGGCAAAGGTTCTCGGTGCTTCTGCCGTACTGCTGATTGTTTCAATTCTGAGTGAGACTCAGCTGAGAGATTATCTCCGGATTTCTAAAGAGCTCGGTCTTTCTGCCGTGACGGAATGTCATGATGCGGAAGAAATCAGAACGGCAGTGGAAGCGGGCTCGGACATCATCGGCGTCAACAACCGGAATCTGCGGGATTTTACGGTCGACATACACAACAGCATCCGGCTGCGGGAGTGCGTTCCCTCAGATATTCTGTTCATTGCCGAAAGCGGCATACGGACAAGAGAGGATATCATCGAACTGGAAAAAGGAAGAATCAACGGCGTTCTGATCGGCGAAACACTGATGAGGGCAGAGAACAAAAAACAGATGCTGGATGAACTGAGGGGGAGAGACCAATGATTAAAGAAGCAATCGTCAAAATCGTAAACAAGGGAGATCTGACCTACAACGAAGCTTACACCGTCATGAACGAGATCATGTCCGGGGAAACGACCGCAACCCAGAACGCGGCATTTCTCGCTGCACTTTCAACCAAAAGCGCCAAAGCGGAAACCATCGATGAGATATCCGGATGTGCCCAGGCAATGCGTGAACATGCGACACCGGTGGCGCATGAGGGATTCGACGTGCTCGAGATCGTCGGAACCGGCGGTGACGGCGCACACTCATTCAATATTTCCACGACTTCTGCTTTTGTGATTGCGGCCGGCGGCGTCAAGGTGGCGAAGCACGGCAACCGTGCCGCTTCTTCTCTTTGCGGAACGGCTGACTGTCAGGAGGCACTCGGCGTGAATATTTCCCAGGATCCCGAGCTGGCACGGAAGCTTCTGAAGGATGTGGGTCTGTGTTTCTTCTTTGCCCAGAAGTACCACAGTGCGATGAAATATGTCGGTGCGATCCGCCGCGAACTCGGCTTCCGGACGGTATTCAATATTCTCGGACCGCTGACCAATCCGGCAAAGCCCGAGTACTTTGTGCTGGGTGTATACGATGAATACCTCGTTGAGCCGATCACAAAGGTACTGGATAAGCTGGGTGTCAAAAGGGCATTTGTCGTTTACGGCAAAGACAGACTGGATGAGATTTCGGCAGTCGGCGATACGGTCGTCTGCGAACTGCGTGACGGATACTACCGTACGACGGTGATCAATCCTGCCGATTTTGGTCTTCCTGTCGGAAACAAGGAAGAGCTCAAAGGCGGCACACCGGAAGAAAACGCGGTCATTACAAAGGGTATTCTCAAAGGGAAAATCAGAGATGCCAAACGCACTGCCGTCATCATGAATGCCGGCGCGGGGCTGTACGTGGCAGGCAAAGCGGAATCATACGGGGAAGGTATCCGGCTTGCGGAGAAATATATCGACTCCGGCAAAGCATACGAAGTTCTCGAAGACTATATCAGAAAGAGTAATATGGCATGACAAGGATCAAGATCTGCGGTCTGCGGCGAAGCGAAGATGCGGAAGCGGTAAGCCGGGCAGGTGCCGATCTGGCCGGGGTGATTCTGAGTCAAGGATTCCGCCGGTCGGTCAGTATGGAAACCGCAGCCGAAATCCGCCGGACACTGCATCCGGATATCCCGCTGTGCGGTGTGTTTGTGAATGAAACGGAGGAATACATCCGTCCGTTTGTCGAAGAGGGTGTGATTCAGGATGTTCAGCTGCACGGTCACGAAAAGAACGAAATGATCGATTCGCTTCACCGTCGGTTTCCTGCACTGACCGTGATGAAGGCGTTTCAGATCAAAGATGCTGCGGATCTGGAAGAAGCGGCATCATCCCATGCGGATATGGTTCTGCTCGACAGCGGCACCGGAACGGGCAGGACATTTGACTGGCAGCTGATCGGACAGTTTCCCCGGCCGTATTTCCTGGCCGGCGGGCTGAATGCGGAAAACGCTTCGGAAGCGGTCGGAACACTGCATCCCTGGGGCGTGGACACAAGCTCGGGTGTGGAAACGGACGGCGTGAAGGATGCCGCGAAGATCGAGGAGTTTGTTAATAAGGTGCGGACGGAGGAAGAACAATGACAAAAAGAGGCAGATTCGGCATACATGGCGGACAGTATATTCCCGAAACGCTGATGAATGCGGTGAACGAACTGGAAGAAGCATACGAGAAGCAGAAAAACGATCCGGAATTCTGCCGGGAGCTGGAGGAATTATTCAATGAATATGCCGGCAGACCGAGCAGACTGTATTATGCCAGGAGAATGACCGAAGATCTCGGCGGAGCGAAAATCTATCTCAAGCGGGAGGATCTGAATCATACCGGCGCACATAAGATCAACAATGTGCTCGGACAGGCTCTTCTGGCAAAGAAGATGGGAAAGACCCGTCTGATCGCCGAGACCGGTGCCGGCCAGCATGGTGTGGCGACCGCTACAGCGGCTGCTTTGTTCGGCATGGAATGCGTCGTATTCATGGGAAAGGAAGATATCGAACGTCAGGCGCTGAATGTCTATAAGATGAAGCTTCTCGGTGCAGATGTTGTTTCGGTGGATACCGGAACGGGAACACTGAAGGATGCCGTGTCCCAGGCAATGCGCGAATGGACAACACGGATTGATGATACGCATTACTGCCTCGGTTCAGTCATGGGCCCGCATCCGTTTCCGACGATCGTCAGGGACTTTCAGGCTGTGATCTCAAAGGAGATCCGGAAGCAGATGCTGGAAAAGGAAGGCAGACTGCCTGATGCGGTAATTGCCTGTGTCGGCGGCGGTTCCAATGCGATCGGTTCATTCTATGATTTTATTCCGGATCAGGAAGTCGAACTCATCGGCTGTGAGGCGGCAGGCAGGGGAATTGATACCTTTGAGACTGCGGCTACCATCAATACCGGCAGACCCGGTATCTTTCACGGCATGAAGTCATATTTCTGCCAGGATGAAGCAGGGCAGATTGCGCCTGTCTATTCCATCTCCGCCGGCCTGGATTATCCGGGAGTCGGTCCGGAACACGCATGGCTGTATGATATCGGCCGGGCACGGTATGAGGCGGTGACGGATGAAGAGGCAGTAACTGCGTTTGAATATGTTTCCCGGACAGAAGGAATCATACCGGCAATCGAATCTTCCCATGCATTGGCATATGCGGTGAAATACGCAAAAGAACTTCCGAAGGATAAGATCATTGTCGTAACGGTTTCCGGCAGAGGAGACAAGGACTGTGTCAGTGTTGCACGTTACCGGGGAAAGGAGATCAGTGAATGAACAGAATACAGGAAGCATTTGCGGAAGGAAAAGCATTTATTCCGTTTATTACATGCGGTGATCCGGATCTGGAAACAACCGGCAGAATTGTCCGCGCCGCAGCTGAGGCAGGGGCTGATCTCATCGAACTCGGTATCCCGTTTTCTGATCCGACAGCGGAAGGTCCGGTAATCATGGAAGCTGATGAGCGGGCGCTGAAGGCAGGTACGACTACAGAAAAGATCTTTGAACTTGTCAGAGAACTGCGGCAGGACATCACCATTCCGCTTGTTTTCATGACTTACGCCAATGTTGTATTTTCCGGGGGAACGGAAAACTTCATGAAGAAGGCAGCGGAAGCGGGGATTGACGGTCTTATTCTGCCGGATGTGCCTTTTGAGGAACGCATGGAATTTGAAGAACCGGCAGAGAAATACGGTCTGCATCTGATTTCGATGATTGCGCCTACATCCGCTTCACGTACGGCGATGATCGCAAAAGAGGCAAAAGGGTTTATCTATATTGTTTCTTCACTTGGCGTAACCGGCGTCAGATCAAAGATTACAACGGATCTCTCTTCTCTCATCGGGATCGTCCGTGAGAACACGGATGTGCCGTGTGCTGTCGGTTTCGGCATTTCAAATCCGGAACAGGCAAAGGAAATGGCTTCTCTCTCAGACGGTGCAATTGTCGGATCGGCTATTGTCAGACTGATCGCAGAAAAAGGAAAAGACGCACCGGAAGCAGTCAGTGCTTTTGTCAGAGAAATGGCTGATGCCGTACACGGTATCTGACACATCTGTATGATGAAAATGTTTTCAGAAAATATATCCTTGCATTTTCTGAAAGTTTATTTATAATTCTCTTAAAGCTGAGAAAGAAAGAAGTACTTCCGACACCGCTTAGAAGCGAGTCCCGGTATGGATGAGAAGGGGATTAGGCAGGACGAAAGGAACGTGTTCCGGAGCAGAATCTGCGAAGTTCTGAGCAGATTACGTATCCCGCGTTAAGGGACAGAGAGGTCATGTAAATACATGGCAATCAGTGTGGCAACGCGATGTAATGTCGTCTCTGAATTGAGGCGGCATTTTTGTTTAAGGGAGGAAAACATGAAAAAGACACTGAAAACAGCAGCTGCAGCATTACTGGCACTCGGACTGACCGCATGCGGTTCTTCTGCACCGGCGTCATCCGCCGCTGCAGGCACAGGCGAAAGCAAGGAAGTCATCATTGCGATGTCTCCCGATTATCCGCCGTTTGATGATCTGACAGCAGATGGACAGATCACCGGTTTTGACTATGACATGGCAGAATGGGTATTTTCCTGGCTCAATGAAAACGGCTATAACTACACACATACATGGAAGCAGATGAGCTTTGACACGATTATTTCCGCCATTCAGGCAGATCAGGTTGACCTCGGTATTTCCGGCTTTACATATGACGCGGAAAGAAAGGTACTCTTCTCCGAGCCGTATTATGAATCCGCTCAGGTTGCGGTAGTCGGAGCGAACAGCGATATTGCTTCGAAGGAAGATCTGAAGGGAAAGAGTCTGGTTGCCCAGCTCGGTGCCACCGGTGAAACAGTAGCCAACGGCATCAAGGAAGAAGATGATTCCACACAGGTTACGGCAATGCAGGATATGGGAATTGCCATGGAGACACTGGCATCCGGCGGATGCGACGCTGTCATTCTTGATATTGCAATTGCAAGACATTACGCAAATGAAAATCCGGATAAGTACAAGATGATTGATGAAGTCCTGCTGGATGAAAACGTTCATATCATTGCCAAGGAAGGAAATACAGAACTGATGGATGCCATCAATCAGGCGCTGAAGGCATTCCTCGAAAGCGATGAATATGAATCTCTCAAAGCAAAATACGGGATCTGAGTCATGCTTGATATTCTGAATCCTGAAAATCTGATGTTCATGCTGAAAGGAGCAGGCTTCAGCCTGCTTCTCGCTTTCGGCGCGATTCTCTTCGGCTGTGTAATCGGTGTGATCATGGCGGCCGGAAAGATGTCAAGAAGCAGACTACTGAACGCTCTGGCTTCGGCGTATGTTGAGATTTTCCGGGGAACCCCGATGCTTCTGCAGGTATTGTTCTTTTATCTCGGTGTTCCGGTCATTTATCAGCGGATTACCGGTGTCAGAATGAATGCCAATCCGTATATTGTCGGTCTGCTTGCCCTGAGCTTCAACTCCGGTGCGTACCAGACGGAACTGATTCGTTCCGGCATCAACGGTGTTGACAGAGGACAATGGGAAGCGTGTGAGACACTCGGTATCGGATATGCGACGATGATGAAGGAAATTATCCTTCCCCAGGCGTTCAAGAACATCATTCCGCCGCTTGTATCGGAATTCATCATGCTGATCAAGGACAGCTCGTTGATTTCAAGCATCGGTGCTCTTGAACTGCTGTATGCGGCGCAGGTGCTCGGCAAGAAATACTATGACTATCTCGATCCTCTGATCATTGCCGCGATTATTTATCTGACATTGACACTCATTACTTCATGGGTGGCACGCAGAGTGGAGAGGAGGTTGTCAGTCAGTGATTAAAGTTGAACATCTGGATAAGACTTTCGGCAGCCTCAAGGCGCTTCATGATATTAATCTTCAGGTTAATCAGGGAGATATCATCTCCTTGATCGGACCTTCCGGTTCCGGCAAGAGCACACTGCTCAGATGCATTCACGGACTGGAGAAAGCAGACAGTGGAAATATCTATCTGAACGGCGAACTGATGAATCCTGCGGACAAGGCAAAATATGCCGAACTCAGGAAAAAGATGGGATTCGTCTTTCAGCACTTTAATCTTTTCAACAACAAGACAGTTCTCGAGAACTGCATGCTCGCCCAGATTACCGTAGCCGGCAAAAGTCCGCAGGATGCCGAAGCAACTGCCATGGACTATCTGGAGAAAGTCGGTCTTTCCGACAAGAGAGATGCATATCCCTCAAAACTCTCAGGCGGTCAGAAGCAGAGAGTGGCGATCGCAAGAGCACTGTGCATGCATCCGGAACTGATGCTCTTTGATGAGCCTACCAGCGCCCTTGATCCGGAAATGATCAAGGAAGTACTGGAAGTCATGAAGGAGCTTGGCCGTCATGGTATGACGATGATCGTTGTGACACATGAAATGGGCTTTGCCAGAAAAGTCGGCAACCGTGTCGTATTTCTCGAAAACGGAAGAATCATCGAAGAGAATACGTCCGAAGAATTCTTCACGAATCCTCAGTCCGACAGGGCAAAAGACTTCTTAAGCAAGGTTTTCTACGATTAGGAGAAGCAGATGAAACTGAATGATTTTCTGACAGAACAGTGGATGAACGACTATGAAGGACGCGCTGTATACAACATGACGGATACATGTGTGCAGCCTCTTTCTCTGCGGGAACTGACTGCGATGGACGAAGATCATCTGCTTGAGCGGACCATTCTTGATTACGGTGTGATTACCGGTGATGAGAAGCTGAAGGAAGAGATCCTGAGGCTTTACCACACCGGCAGCACGGCAAATATTGCGACAACACACGGCTGTCTTGCGGCCAATGAAATGGTCATGAATACATTTCTGGAGCCGGGAGACACTGTTGTGACATTTGTGCCGGGATATCAGCAGTTCACTGATATTCCTGCCAGTCTCGGCTGCAGGGTCATCACCGTTTCACTTCGTGAGGAGAACGGCTGGATGCCTGATGAAAAGGAACTGGAAGCAGCTTTTCATTCACCGGTAAAAATGGTGATTCTCAATAATCCGGCAAATCCCACCGGAAGGTTCTTCGATGAAGCATTTCTGGAAAAGCTGACCGGGTACTGCCGTCCTGAAAAAACGTATATCCTTTCAGATGAAATCTACCGCGGGAAAGATCCCGATGAGATATCCGTATCTGATCTCTATGAGTACGGTATATCCACATCCGGTCTGGCCAAGATGTTTTCTCTGGCAGGTCTTCGGATGGGATGGATCAAGGCGTCGGAGGAGATCATTCATCAGCTGAATGTCAGAAGAGACTATACGTTTATCTCTACCGGACCGCTGGCGGACACGCTTTCCTGCATAGCGCTCAGGAATCAGGATTATCTGATTGAGAGAAGCAGAAAGATTATCAGCGCAGATAAACAGGTTTACACTGAATGGCTGAAGAAGGAAAAACACGCTTCATTGGTCATGCCCGAAAAGGGAACGGTCGGTTTTCTGCGTTATGAAGGAAATATTCCGAGCAGAGATCTGGCACTGCAGTTGCTGGATGAACATGGCGTATTCTTCGTTCCGGGAAGCTGTTTCGGATGTGAGAATCATCTGCGGATCGGTTTTACAAGGGATCCGGAAATGGTCACGGAAGGACTCCGTTTCCTGAGTGAAAAACTGGCGGAAATAAATTGTTAAAAAGATCTTGCAAAATCGATTGATATGGTCGTATAATCTCTGCGTCCAAGAGGGCAGTAAAAAAAAACGGCAAATATGCCGCTTAGTTTATTGCCCTCTTTTTTGCGTTTAAAAGGAGATTGAAAGGGGAAAATCATGAAGTACATTTTCGTTACGGGAGGCGTTGTATCAGGCCTCGGAAAAGGAATTACGGCAGCTTCGCTCGGCAGGCTTCTCAAGCAGAGAGGGCTGAAAGTGATGTCACAGAAACTGGATCCGTATATTAATGTGGATCCCGGCACAATGTCACCGTATCAGCATGGGGAAGTATATGTGACGGAAGACGGAGCGGAGACGGATCTTGATCTCGGGCATTATGAAAGATTTATCGATGAGGATCTTAACAAATATTCGAATCTGACGACGGGAAAGGTGTACTGGAATGTACTGCAGAAGGAAAGACGCGGTGAGTATCTCGGTGAAACGGTTCAGATTATTCCTCACATCACGGATGAAATCAGAAGATTCATCTATTCCGTCGGTGAACGGGGAAGTGCGGATGTGGTAATTACGGAAATCGGCGGAACGGTCGGTGATATTGAATCACAGCCTTTTATTGAAGCGATCCGTCAGATCTCACTCGATCATCCCGATGACTGCTGCTTCATTCATGTCGCACTGGTGCCGTATATCTCCGGTTCCGGGGAGTATAAATCAAAGCCGGTTCAGCATTCCGTGCGTGAGCTGCAGAAAGCAGGTGTAAGACCCGATATCGTGATTGCCAGATGTGACGGTCATCTGCCGGAAGATGTCAGAAGAAAGATATCTCTTTTCTGCAATGTCCGGTCCGACTGTGTGATTGAAAACACGACAGTGGACGATCTGTATGAAGCACCGCTGATGCTGGAAAAACAGAATCTTTCATCAGTTGTCTGCCGTACTCTGCATATCGATCCCCCGGCGGCTGATCTTTCGGAATGGCAGTGTCTGACAGACCGTATCAGGAGTCTTTCCGGATCGGTAACCGTTGCCCTCTGCGGTAAATACGTGAGACTTCACGATGCATATCTTTCCGTCATAGAAGCGTTAAAGCACGGCGGTTATGAAAACGGCACATCCGTAAAGATCAGATGGATTGAAACAGAAGATATCACAAGAGAGAACGCGGCAGAGCTGTTTGCGGGCGTATCCGGAATCTGTGTTCCCGGGGGCTTTGGCAGCAGGGGCATCCAGGGAATGATCAATGCGGCGGAATATGCCCGTGAGAACAATATTCCGTATCTTGGTCTTTGTCTGGGAATGCAGACGGCCGTGATTGAATTTGCCCGCAATATGCTGGGCTTTGAAGATGCGGATTCAAATGAGTTTAATGAGAACAGTACGCATAAGGTAATTGACTTCATGCCCGGACAAAGTACGGATATCGATAAAGGCGGAACCATGCGTCTAGGCGCGTATCCCTGTATTCTGAAAGAGGGAAGTCTTGCGGAAAAATGCTACGGGAGAAAAGAAATCTCGGAAAGACACCGTCACAGATACGAATTCAACAATGAGTACAGAGAGGATTTCCGGAGTGCGGGAATGGTAATCGCCGGCACTTCACCGGACGGAACACTTGTTGAGGCAGTTGAAAATCCGTCATGTGATTTCTTTATCGCCGTACAGTATCATCCGGAATTCAAGAGCAGACCGGACAGACCGCATCCTCTGTTTGCCGGTTTTATCAAAGCATCACTTGCAAAAAAGAACCATTATGAATCATAATTTCAGTATTGTAAGGAGAATGACCTATGGCAGATAAGATCATCGTTCTTGATTTCGGCAGTCAGTATAATCAGCTGATCGCAAGGAGAATCCGTGAATTCGGTGTTTACAGTGAACTTCATCCGGGAGATATGAAACTGGATGAGATTACGGCAATGGGGGATGTGAAGGGAATTGTTTTTTCCGGTGGTCCCAACAGTGTATATGATCCGGATGCGCCGAAGTGTGATCCTTCCATCTTTGAAAGCGGCATACCCGTTCTCGGTATCTGTTACGGAATGCAAATGACACATGAAATGAACGGCGGAAAGGTAACCGCTTCGGATAAAAAGGAATACGGTAGAGCGGAAATCACCGTTAATACAGATTCCATGCTTTTTGAAGGACTTCCCAAATACCAGACGGTATGGATGAGTCACGGTGATCAGGTCAGTATGCCCGCACCGGGCTTTTCCGGCATTGCCGAAAGTGATACATGTCCATATGCTGCAGCAGAAAATACAGAAAAAAAGATCTATACAGTACAGTTTCATCCGGAAGTCAGAAACTCAGTCTACGGTCTGGATATTCTGAGAAACTTTGTGTTCCGCATCTGCGGGGCAAGTGATAACTGGACGATGAAGGATTTCATCGATATGCAGATCAAAGAGATCCGGGAAAAAGTGGGAGACGATAAAGTGCTTCTCGGTCTTTCGGGAGGTGTTGATTCCTCAGTCGTGGCTGCGCTTCTGAATCAGGCAATCGGAAAGAACCTGTACTGCATGTTTATCGATCATGGACTGCTGCGGAAAGGGGAAGCGGAATCCGTCATGAATACATTCAGTGAGAAGATGGATCTGAATCTGATCAGGGTTGATGCATCCGAAAGATTCCTTTCCAGACTGAAGGGTGTCAGTGATCCGGAAGAAAAGAGGAAAATCATCGGAGCTGAATTCGTTTACACATTCCGTGACGAAGTCGCAGAGCTTCTGAAAGGAACCGACATCCGCTGGCTCGCACAGGGAACACTTTATACTGATGTGATTGAAAGCGGAACGAAGACTGCCCAGACAATCAAATCTCATCACAATGTCGGCGGTCTGCCGAAAGATATGAATTTCAAGCTGATTGAGCCGCTGAACAGACTGTTCAAGGATGAAGTAAGAGCACTTGGCACAGAACTCGGGCTGCCGGAAGAAATGGTATGGAGACAGCCGTTCCCCGGTCCGGGTCTCGGTGTCAGAGTGCTGGGAGAGATTACTGATGAGAAGCTGGAAATCGTACGTGAAAGCGATGCGATTCTAAGAGAAGAGATCCGCCGGGCAGGACTTACCCGTGAAATCTGGCAGTATTTTACCTGCCTTCCCGATATCCGTTCGGTCGGGGTCATGGGTGATCAGAGAACCTACGACTATACTGTCGTAGTTCGTGCTGTAACTTCCATTGACGGCATGACCGCTGACTGGGCAAGAATTCCGTATGAAGTTCTGGATATCATTTCCTCACGCATTGTCAACGAAGTAAAACATGTCAACCGTGTTGCTTATGATATTACAAGCAAGCCTCCGGGGACGATCGAGTGGGAATAAGTCGGTTGTTAAGTTTCACCCCGATTTATCCTGATTTCCCTCCAAATCTGTAAAGTCGTTTATCCTTTTTGGAATAAGCATCCATATTGAATTTGGGCAGATATCAGAAATAT
>CACXDM010000028.1 GCA_902766435.1 uncultured Erysipelotrichaceae bacterium
ACCACGATGATGAAGATCGCTCTTGATACGGTACTGCTGAAATAACACCCTTGAGGATATGCGCCGCATATCCTTTTTTTCCGGAAAAAAACAGGCTTTTTCAGCCTGCCCTTTACCATCTGTTCTTCACTTTTTCGGCAAATCCGAAGAAATCATTCAGTATCATCTCACTGCCGTCATCGAGAATTACCCGGCCGGTAAATCTGCCGAACACCTGATGCTGATCGGATTCGATCAGACCGGCATTGATATGTGAGCTGCGGTCAATCAGCGGCTTGAATGACGCTTCGAACCGTCCGTCATTGGAAGTGATCTTCCATGTTGTCATGAATTCATCTTTTCCCGCTTTCCGGGGAATTCTGAACTCAATCCTGTCAAGTTTGTGAATCTTTCCGTCAAGGAAGAACGCATTCTCACTTGCGGCTGAAGTATCACCGAAACCGTAGCCGAGATTGAAGCCGACATCATGACCGTCAATCACGCCGGAAGCACTTGCCCAGTACCAGGTGTTGCTGTAGGTCCAGACACCTCTGCCCCAGTCAAGACAGCCGGATGCGCTCTCCGGTGAGAAATGATACACATCCGTACCCAGACGGACTGTTCCCTCTGCCTTCAGGCAGTTGATCTTCTGGTTATAATAGAAAGCTTTTTCGTCGTCTGGATAAGGCGTCATAACGACAATGGAATCCTCCGGTTCATTTGACAGAACCAGATCTGCTTCCAGCGCCTTTCCATCCTTAAAATCATAAAACAGACACCTCAGCCTTCTGTTTTCCCCTTCATGGCGGAAAGAGATGCTGAGCCTTTCATTGCGGAAGACGGAATCTCCTTCGGATGAATCGGACGGCATTTCCGTCCTTCCCATCGGCAGAACCGTCATCACCGATTTTGTTGTTTCTTCGGGCACTTCAAAATCAAGCCAGGATACAGAATACATTCCCATGTAGCCGTTGTCGGCAATCGTCATGGCAATTCCTCTTTTACCGTCAGTGATCAGATAATAATCCCATTCCTTCATCCTCAGTCTGCCGGCTTTGACCTGTCTGCGCTTATATGTCTTGATCAGCGATCTAGCCCATCCCGCTTCATCCAGTTTTCCTGATTCCCGCAGAAGTCTTCCTTTTCTGATGATCTCTTTTTCCATAACACATATCCTTTTTTTCATTATGACACAAACACCCTGATAATGTCTCAAGAATCTGAACTGAAATACAGACGTTATATGTTCTCTCCGGGAATCATTTCCTTCTGTTCACCGGCCGGAGGCAGATTGTTCAGCGCCTGTCTGATGCAGATCATTTCAGTAAAAACGGAAGCCCGTCTGTGACTTCCGCTGTATTTTATCTGTTCATATCTTCTTTGCTTTCAGGTCTGGTGACAAATTCACGTGAGGCAAAATAATCACTCCGGTAAATCATCGAACTCAGGGCAAAGAGATTCGATATCTCCGCGTTCATTGATGAAACATATGATTCATCTGTCTCTGCGCCTTCTTCAAAGGGTACGAACGTCCCGCTGCCGATGTAGTATATGCCGTGTTCGGAGATCCAGTTTCCATCCGGAAAATAAACCACTTTTTCCTTATCCGAAAAATAATCTGTTCCCAAATACAGGCGCGGATCAAAATTCATGTCATACATATTCAGAATTGTCGGCAGAATATCAAACGTACTGTTGACTCCGTTTTGTTTGGCTTTGCCGAGAACCGGCGAATAGATCACAAACGGTGTCCGGTCAATATTCAGTCCCTCTGTACGGTCGATTTCATATGTATATTCCGCGATCTCCTGCAGATCCGTCTTCAGCGGATGATGATCCGCGAAGAACAGAATTGCCGTTTCTTCCAGCCTGTTATGAACCTTCAGCTGTTTCAGCAGGTATGCCATTGCCCGGTCAAGTTCAATCGCTTTTGACAGATATCTTTTGATGTTCATCGGATAATCCGGATGAACTTCATTTACTCTGTCAAGATATCTCGTGCCGAGATCACTGTCCGCGTCATAAGGAAAATGTGTTGTGCTTGTGACATACAGCGTGAAGAACCGCTCCCTGTCAATATACTCAGGTACCGTCAGTTCCATCATTTCGTAATCACTCGGCCATCCCCAGAGCTGTTCGTAATCCTGATCATCATGGTTCAGATACAGCTGACATCCGGAATTGGCATAAAGCTTCCGCCGGTCATAAAACTCATCTTTCCAGTTATGATAGGCAGAAGAGAAATACCCTTCATTGGCAAAGATCTGAAATATGCTCTGAGGGAACGCGTTGTCTGCATATTCGTTCGGGGTACAGACATCTGATTCAGGAATCAGCGACACTTCCGAAATAAACTCGGATTCTCCTGTCGTACAGCTGTACTTCGGCGTGTAGTGACGGGTGAAATCCCAGCCATCTTCTTTCATCATATACAGCGTCGGTGTCAGGTCCGGATCCACCGCAATATAGTCAAATGCCTCAATCATGATGTAGATCAGATTCTTTCCCTTCAGAATACCGGTCATGTCATTACAGTCGGTAATTTCACGGTTCATCAAATACTGATCAATGGTTTTCATTGTCTCATCGGTTTCCGCTTCGCTTATCTGCTTCCACTTCGTATCATCAATCTCACGATGCCGCTCGGGAAGCGGTGTTTCCTCAGAGAGAACTGTCTCCTCCGTTTTCTGTGCATCACCGGTTTCCTCAGGCTTTATTTCGACATTCATGAGTTCTTCTTTCTGCGTAACGGAAAGCAGATCACGGACCAGAAAAGTGATCAGACCGAATTCCTTCAGGCTTTTCTCTATGTATTTCGGCTGTCTGTATAATGCGGTCTGTCCGTCTGCTTCGGTCATCACTCTGCCGCTGTATCCGAGAATCATGGAAATGATGATGCCGAGCAGTGATACGGTTTTTTCATTCTCCTTTTCAGGCGGATACCTGAAATTGATGAAGATCATTAAAGCCGGAGGGAGAAGAACAGTATAGAAGGACGGCTTCAGCGCCTTCAAAAAAAGAGGAACATACTCCGTAACCCGGCCGAGCATATCCTGCCCTGCCCGCAGTGAAGTATAATTCCCCATCATGTTCTTCATTCCCATCTGCAGCATTGCAAAAAGCGCCGCAGTAAGAGCAGATAAGTCCGCCAGGAATAATCCTGCTTTTACCGGCAGAAAAGAAAGCAGACCAGTCAGAAAACTGGCAGATGCCATAACAAAGACAACGATTTTCACCGCCGAAGCATCCGCTGCAGTCTGAAAACTGATTACTCTGAATATTCCTTCAGTCAGCAGAAGTGCCAAAGACAGTCTGATCCAGATCTGCAGGAAAAAGCCGTTCCGTTTCACAGAATCAGATTTCCCCTTTTCTGATTGCCTCCATCGCTTCAGTCAGTGAAGAATACACACCGGCTGCGATTGAACGCATTTCATCTGTGGGTTCCTGTGTATCGGGAATCATAATGGTTGCCGCCCCCGAGGCAGCTCCAGCCCTTACACCATTGTAGGCATCTTCGAAAACATAGCATTCCTCTGCCGGAATACCAATCAGATCCGCTGCCAGCAGAAAGAGATCAGGAGCCGGTTTACCGTGCTCGACTTCCGTTCCGCTGCAGACTGCATCAATGTATTTCTCGGTATCGGTTTTGGCCAGATTGCGTCTGATCTGTCCTCTTGTTGAAGATGAAGCAACCGCAATCTTCACGCCGTTTTCCTTCAGAAAGGCAAGAATTTCATGGACGCCCGGTTTCTCCGGAACATCACTCATCAGATAATTCTGCACTCTCTGCTTGCAGTCCTTCGCAATCGGATTCCCGTCTTCAACGTGGTAGTATTTTTCAATGACGGAGTTCATCAGTCTGCCGCTTGTGCCGCAGATTTCCTTGCGGAACATGGGGTCAAGTTCCAGGTTCATTTCATCTGCGATCTCAGTCCAGCATTTCTGCCAGATTGTCTCGGTGTCAAACATCAGTCCGTCCATGTCGAAAATTGCACCTTTCCGCATAAAAACACCTCCAGAAATGTTAATACAATCATATCATGACTTGTTTGACAAATTGATTTGTTTTAATATTGAGTTAACGAAAGCAGCGAGAACATCATAATCTCAAGGAGGAATTTTTAATGTTAAGAATCGGCATGTTAACCAGCGGCGGAGACTGTCAGGCTCTCAACGCAGCCATGCGCGGTGTTTTCAAGTGTGTAACGAAAAATGCCAAGGAACCGGTGGAATTCTACGGCTTCGAAGACGGATACAGAGGAATGATCTACAGCAACTTCCGTCTGCTCAGCGAAGACGATTTCCAGAATATCCTTACGGTCGGCGGAACCATTCTCGGAACAAGCAGAACACCGTTTAAAACCATAAATGAACCGGATGAGCAGGGACTCGACAAAGTAGCAGCTATGAAGCAGACATACTACAAGCTGCAGCTCAACTGCCTTGTCATGCTCGGCGGAAACGGCTCAACAAAGACAGCCAACCTTCTCTCACAGGAAGGTCTGAATGTCATCACTCTCCCCAAGACAATCGACAATGACCTCTGGGGAACAGACATGACTTTCGGTTTCCAGTCAGCGATCGATATTGCTACACGCTGCATGGATGAAATTCACACAACCGCAAGCTCACACGGCAGAGTATTCATCATTGAAGTCATGGGCCATAAGGTAGGCTGGCTCCCGCTCAATGCCGGTATCGCAGGCGGTGCCGATATTATTCTTCTCCCGGAGATTCCGTACGATATCGATAAAGTCGTGGAAGTCATTGAAAACCGTGACAAACAGGGCAAACGCTTCTCCATTATTGCCGTGGCTGAAGGCGCAATCTCCAAGGAAGATGCAGCCCTGACCAAGAAGGAATATAAGAAAAAGCTGAAGAATTCACCGTATCCTTCCGTTTCCTATGAAATCGCAGATCAGATCTTCAAGGCAACCGGTAAGGAAGTACGTGTTACTGTTCCCGGACATACACAGCGCGGCGGCGCTCCGTGCCCTTATGACAGAGTATTCGCATCCAGACTCGGCGCGGAAGCAGGAAGCCTGATCCTCAACAAGGAATACGGCTTCATGGTCGGTTACAGAAACCGTGAAATGGTCAAGGTACCTCTTGACGAAGTAGCCGGCAAGCTGAAGATGATTGATCCGAATTCCAGCATCATCAAGGAAGCGAAACTTCTCGGCATCAGTTTCGGTGACTGATTATCACACAGTATTCCCCGGATGTTTTTCCGGGGTTTTTTCATGTTAAAGGCGGATCTGACTGAACGGATCCGCCTGTTGTTCTTATTCTGCCTCCTGCTTCAGAGCCTGAATTTTCTTTTCTTCCTCTTCTTCAAGAATACGGTAAGCCACTTTGCCGACAAGTGTCTTGGGAAGCTCGTCCCTGAATTCGATTTCTTTCGGCATTGCGTATTTGGCAATGTTCTTCCGGCAGTATGCAAGAATATCATTTTTCGTTTCTTCCGATTTTTCGACTCCCGGCTTAAGCATGATAAATGCCTTGACAGCCTTCATCCGGTATTCATCGGGAATGCCGATTACACAGCTCATCTGCACCTTTTCATGGGCATCGAGAATATTTTCGAGCTGGGCAGGATAAATATTGTATCCCGAACTGATAATCATCCGCTTTGCCCTGCCGCGGAAATAGATGAATCCTTCTTCATCCATATATCCGAGATCGCCCGTATAAACCCATGTCAGACCGTCTTCGTGAGTACGGAGTGTCTTTTCGGTTTCTTCGGGATTGTTCATATATCCCTTCATCACCGTCGGACCGGCAAGCAGAATTTCCCCTTCTTCACCATACGGCAGTTCTTCATCCGTATCGGGACGTACGATCTTGATGTATGTATCAGGGAACGGTACGCCGATACTGCCTTCCTTTGCCTTGTATTCCGGTGTCAGACAGCATGCCGTAACCGTTTCGGTCGTACCGTACCCTTCTCTGACCTGAATCTTTGAATTATGGGCCGCAAGGAATGCGTCCATCTTCTTTTTCAGCTCTATGGAAAGTGAATCTCCGCCCGAGAATACACCCTTCAGACTGCTGAGATCGGCTTTTTCCATTGAAGGAAGACGCAGCAGTGCCTCAAACAGAGTCGGTACACCGGCAATGAAATTACATTTATATTTGGTAATCAGCTTGGCATAGCTCTTGGCGGTAAACCGCGGCACGAGAATGCATCTGCCGCCCTGGGAAAGCATTGTATGAATACAGACACCAAGCCCGAAGCCATGGAACAGAGGCATTGCCGCCAGCATCCTGTCTCCTCTCTGGAACATCGGATTTGTGGCGACAACCTGCTGACCGAGCGCGTTGAAATTCTTGTTTGTAAGCATGATTCCCTTTGTTGTCCCGGTGGTTCCCCCGGAATAGAGAATGACTGCCGTATCATCGGAATTCATCTTCTCCTTGTAGTTATAGAAACAATGTCTTCCCAGACGGATAAACTCATTCCATCGGATCACCGGCGCATCAGACGGTATCTTCTGGATCTTACGGCCTTCCGTAACCATGTAGCCTGCTCTGACGGGACGGGAAAGCTCATCCTTTATGCTGGCAATGATGATATTGACAACTTTCGTATTTGCCCTGATCCGTTCGAATTTTCCGTAAAACTGATCCAGTGTGATCGCGGTTACACTGTTGGAAAAGTTCAGGTAATGTTCGATTTCCTTTTCGGCAGACAGCGGATGGATCATGTTTGCGGTGGCGCCGATCAGATTGACGGCATAGAACATGAAGATTGCCTGCGGACAGTTCGGCATGGCAATTGTCACACTGTCCCCTTTCCGTACACCGATCGTACGCAGTGCCTTGGCGCAGTCGTTGATCCTGGTGATCAGTCTCCGGTATGTTGTAGGCTTTCCCATAAAGTCGAAAGCCACCTGATCGGGAATCTCGGAAGCGATCTTTTCAACCGCTTCATACATTGTTCCTTCGAAGTATTTCAGATGGGCCGGAACGCCGATCAGCTGATCCAGCCATGGTGTTTTTACTTTCTGATTCATAATCCCTCTTTATTCACTCTGTCAATTCTATCACAAAGAACAGAAAAAAGTGTGTCAGCGTACACCTTAATCACCGCCAGAAGAAGTCATTCACCCTTTCTTTGGTCCAGCCCAGAAGCTCCTGATCTTCCTCAAAGGGTTTTCCGCTGCCGACCTTGGTTTTGACATATATACCGGCGCGGTCCAGTTCCTCATCATACTCATCATACTTGTCTGTCATCTGTGTCAAAGCCAGAGCCACAGGTCCCGGGTGCAGTCCCGCCACTGCCAGACTCACCGCGACATAGTCGATAAACGGATTGACAAAGATCACTCCCGAAGGCATGACCCCGGTGCTGACCAGCATCACAGCCGCAAGCAGAGAAAGATACGCACCTGCTTCCTTTCCCATGAGAATGAATCTGTTCTTGTTCAGATGGTACTCGTCTGCGTGGTTCCGGAACCAGACAACCGTATCACGGATTTCCTCCTGCGGGTAGGTCGTCACATGTTCTTTGATCTTCGTATAGCTGATACTGACAACCGTCACCTTCCATTCTTCTGCAATACTTTCACAGAACGCATCATCAAGATCACTGTCCCCGTTCAGAAAATTTCCTCCGTGGGCAAAAAAGAGAACCGGTGAAGGATCTTCATCCGCGTACCGGTACAGATTGACTCTGACACTGCGCCTGCCTTCCCGGGGAATGTAAATCCGTTCACCTTTCAGCAGACTCTCATCTTTCATATCCGTTTTATTTGCCTGTTCCGTAATGTGTTCGATAAAACGGTCACGGAATACGTTGTTGTATCCCAGCAGACTGTAAAGGATGGCAAATAAGATCAGCAGTACAGTTGCAATAATTCCGATATAATAGAGCATGCAATTATCTTAATACAGTTTTTCATAAAATCCACTGATGTAATCCGGGAGGAATCCGTATGAAAAA
>CACXDM010000029.1 GCA_902766435.1 uncultured Erysipelotrichaceae bacterium
CAATCTTCTCAGCGGGAATTGCATCTTCGTCCGGCAGAACAGGCAGCAGGGAGAAATCAAACACATACGGATTATAGGGTATCGTTCTGGTTTCTGCGGAGAATGCAGCATTGACCTGATAATCCCACAGTCCGGAAAAGCCATATTGCTTTTCCCATTCGACAGTAATCCTGTAAATCTCCTCTTCCGACATGACTTTGGTTGCATGATCCAGTGGCGACGGTTCTTGCTGCGGTTGCTCGACTGTAGTGCATACAGGACATATCGAATACTGATTCTGCAATGATTCATTGAACTTGATTTCAGTAAGAGGAAGATACCTCGGATTGACACTTTGACAGTTCTGATCCGCATGCAGTTTCTCGCCGCCATTTGGGTTGATATAACAATGCTCTTTCAACTGACTGAGTGATTCTTCCGGGATTTCATCTGCCAGACCTGCAGAGATAATACATAATAGAACCACAAGCAGAACAGCTGCTATCTTCTTCATGAAAAACACCTCCGTTAAAACAAACGAATTACCCGTCAGATTCCTTCGCTGCGAAGAATCTTACCGGGACAAAGAACCAAAAGATATCAACGGAAGAGGAGCGGAACCTCTTCCGTGTTGATATCTGTCTGGCTGGAAGGTATTATTCCAGGAGCTTGTCAACTATAACAGATCGGCAAATCCCAATGTGAAGGCTTATCCGCTATTACTCCTCAGACTGGTATATTCTGTGATCAGCTGAACAGCTTCTTGAATTTGTTAACAACCCATACAATGATACCGACATCATCGGACTTTTCGTCTTTTTTGCTCAGGCTCCGGTCAAAACCGCCGCTGACGGTCTCCATTTCTTCCGGGTTCAGTTCAATCTTATTTTTCTCCATTTTCCTGTTCCTCCTTTTCAGTCGATTCCTGTCAGTCTTAATGCCCGGTACGTACGGCATGCCATTCGCCGACTTTCTCGTAATTGCACCTGTATATACGCAGCGCCGGAAGAGGGTGGAAGCTGATTATAAAAAATTAACAAAATTAATAAAAATGTAACGATTTGTTTTGTGCGCTTCAGGAGTATTATCTCAAGGTTACACTGATGAGCCCGGGCAGAATTCCGTGAGCTTCTCCGGCAGCAGGGATGTTGTTATTCTGTATGAAACGTGTCCGTGTACAGCGGGGTTTGCCCCGAAAAGGAAGCCCTGTGTATACTGCACAGGGCTTCCTTTGAACAACTCAGTCATTTCTGTCTTTCCGTCTGTTCCGCTGTCCTTCTTTTCTTTCAGCTCTGCTCACAGACAATACTAAATAGGCAACAAGCAGTACAACAATTATTATCAATTTCGAATACATAACAATCACTTCTTTACAGGAGTTTCTCTCTGCATACCCGGATTCAGAACTATCGCAGGACGAACAGAAAATCAAATCTCCGGCTGCGGGTTTATCGCCGTGAAGAATAAACCTGCGGTTTATCTCTTCTCTTTCATGCGGGGATTTTATCACAGGCTTTTCCGTGCATCTGTACAGCGGTACGCCGCTGAGCAGGGCGGAGTCTCCTTCGCAGTGCTTCCTTATCTTGTTAATTCATTCCGGATATCCCTGCCGCAAATAAATCCCTGGTGATAATAATCGATCCCCAATATGTTTGCCACAAAGCCGCCGGGAGTGATCAGATACCATTTATCTCCGTATCTTGCGGCAGTCGGTGCAAAGAACAGCGTTTCATCGCCGACGGCCGCAACAGCTACACAATCCGAAAGTTCATCCGCTCCGTACATATCCCTTTGCCTCTCTATATTCTCCTGCATCTTTTCAGAAGAATACCGGTTCTCTGTTACCGAGTCAGGAGACAGAAAATGAATATCAGACATCGCTGTAAGTTTTTCCAGGCGGGAGGCATCAAACTTTTTAAAGAATTCATCGGCCTCTTCGTCATCTTTAAGAGGTACGATCGTTCCGTCATGATAATCCTCTCCCATAAGGAATACCTCTATTGAATAGTAAATTACATCTGTTCGCGCTGCCCTTAACGATTCAGTATTTGCGCTTAGTATGAAGTCGTTGAGTATCGGTAATCTGGGCCTTGATGAGGGTGAATACGCCTTCATTCTTCTGACCGCTTTTTCCGATGAATAATTTGCCGCCTGTGTCTCCCAGGCAAACGCGCTGAGCATCTTTTCATAGTCCAGGTTCTTCAGGCCATCCAGATAGCACAGAACGGCATCTTCCGGCGTGCCGAAACCTTCGCCCTCGTATTTCATTCTGTAGATCACATTCTGTATTCGCGTACCGCAGTCTCCGCAGAAGATAACGCCCGAGTCCGGAGAGTATACAGCTCCGCATGACGGGCAGACGAGTAACTCCGGTTTTCTGTTTCCGCATTTGACGCAGTAATTCGCAGTGTTTTCATACC
The DNA here is from genome assembly GCA_902766435.1 of uncultured Erysipelotrichaceae bacterium. GTDB lineage: Bacteria > Bacillota_I > Bacilli_A > Erysipelotrichales > Erysipelotrichaceae > Bulleidia. The sequence goes on from CACXDM010000029.1 coordinate 2,400, forward strand.
CGCACTCTGAGCATTGCCAGGTTTCACCTTCCGCCAGCGAGGCCGGGAATACCATCAGAAGCATCATTGTCAGCAGTATTGATGCGATTCGTTTTCCGTACATGATTGTTTTTCCTCCCCTTTTTTATATATGTTCTGATAATTTCTGTACTGCAGCAGTTATTTCTTCAGCTCCTTCCAAGAAGCCCGAAGAATGGTTTTATATTCCTTCACCGCGTCTGCGGGCAGGATGATATATTACTGCTTTACAGGGTTTTCTCTTCATTTAGTGTAATTCGTCAATCCCATACGAAACCAGATGGTTCACTCAATAAAAAAGAATACACGGGAAGCGGCATTTCGTCAATGCGCACTTTTATTCATGTAATGAACTCACAGTTGAAAAAGAAAGTTTGCTGCCATATGTTTTGAGCGGTGAATGTCCTGCGCCGCGCATGCCCGTGAACACGGGTAACGATTGACAACAGCATGCTTTTCTGATATTATCCGGTAAAGCTTTGCGCGCAGGCGCTGCTGTTTTCGCGCCTTGAAAGGCCTGACAAATCAATAAAAGAGAGGGAAATGATCATGAAAAAAATCGCACTGTTCCTGGTTCTCGCACTCGTGGTTAGCGTACTGGCATCCGCGTCGGCGTTTGCGCCCTCGGACATACTCGGAACATGGTATCTCGGCTCGTTTGAGTATAACACTGCCACTGCCGGTATTCTCGGAGATTACCGTCTTGAGCTCAGCCGGGACAGATCAGCCGTGCTGGTACTGGGCGGCGAGGAAAAGCAGGGAAGCTGGGAACTGACAGACAGCGGAGCAACCGTTGTGATAGATGACAACTCTTCATACTTTACCCTGGAAGACGGTTCGCTGAAAGCATCCCTCGTTATCGGAGACGATTACAGCCATGACTGCGTCTTTGTCCGGGAACAGCCGGCAGCCGTTGAAATTCCCGAGGCGGTTGAGGCGGCGGGCGAGGATGAGTATTTCGGAACCTATGCCATCACGCTGCAGAAGATCGGCGATATTGTTATTCCCATGGAGAACGGCGAAGAAATCCTGACAGCCAAAATCGAGTTCGCGCAGGTAACCGTTTCCGGCTCTGCCCTGAGCGTAAGCGATGGA
>CACXDM010000030.1 GCA_902766435.1 uncultured Erysipelotrichaceae bacterium
AGACACTACATTCAAAACCAGTAATGCGGCTAACCCCTCCTAAGCCATTCAACTATAGAAGGGGGTATGCGCCGCCCGGCAGATCAAACTTCATCTTCCGGACGGGGATTATAAAGCCTTCATCTGTTTTATTTACTGAAATATCATAGTAATACTCTGATGTATAGGAAACGGGCAGAGCTGTTCCCTTCCATGTCTTACGGTCCAGCTTCTGAACAGCGTATTCGTTCATCGTTATTCCGCTCCTCTTCAGACAGCTGAATGAGACGCAAGTTTAAGAAACTTCCTGTCATTCATCTGTTCGTTTGTCAGATACTTTCCGTCACAGAACAATGCATACGTTGTTACGGGTGTCGGTGCGTTCTGCGCCTCTTCCCTGCTTTCAAGATGAACAGCTCTGAACGGGATATCATGTTCTTCTGCGGCCTGTTCCACAACCGGAACGTACTTCGCGTTGAACGGACACTGACTTGTATAGTACAGTACATATCCCTTTTCCTCTGTGTGAGGATGTTTCGCACATTCCTTCAGCTTTGGTTTCACTGCTTCATCAGAGAACGGGAGATACCAGAGCTGTATGCCGTTGTCTGCTTCATCACTCACCGAAAACCCTTTATGTTTCAGAAAGCCGGGATCCGAAAGAAACGGCTTCTTCTTTGCGGAAGAAAGAATACACAGTCCCTTTTTCCCCTTTTCTCTGCTGTCTTCTATACAGAGGGAAAGCAGATCATTGGCATAACCCTGTTTCTTCAGGGAACCGGATACCCACATACAGTCAATATACATATACCCGTCTGCTTCAATGGGATTCCAGGCATACTCTGCCGGGATATATTCGATAAAGCATTTTCCCCGTTCCGTGCTTTTCAGGAATACAAGACCTTCCCTGAAGCGTTCTTTCAGCCATTCCTTCTTGGAAGATACCTGAATATCCTTATTGTTGGAAATCGCGCAGCATATATGTTCCTGACTAAGATTTTCTTCCGTGACTTTTATATATTCCATCTTACCCCCTTACAAGTCTTCGCTTTCTTCAAACAGTTCACTTTCGATCCGGCTGATGTGATCAATGGGAATCCGCTGTTTATCTGCTGTAATCATTACCCGCTTCAGCGGATCAACCGATGATACATGAAAGCTGACGGTCTCATATCTGCCGCCTTCCTTATGTTCATCGGGAATAAAGTATGTCAATGTGATCAGAGGCTGTTCCTTTATATGAAGTCTGATGATCTGCAGCTTCATGTCCAGTTCATTCAGTGAAGATTCACTCAGTTCATCTTCGTGGTCCGTCAGTCTGGCGGTCTCACGGATGGATTCATCATAGCCGCTGAGCGCCGCAAAGGGAGCGAACTGGGCTGCTCTGTCATGAAGAGACATGTGCTTTCTGTTCTGAGACACAAAGTGAGGCAGATGAATGATGTCATCGTAGCGGTGGGGATCACCTGTCATTTCTTATGTCCTCCGATCTGTTCGTTCCGTTCTTTTCCGGTCGCTTCCTTTTTCGCGCTGACGGCAGTCATAACTGCATTCTTACCGAATTTCTTCTGAATCTGTATCATGGCATCCTGCAGCTTCATGTCTTTTTCCAGCTGCTTCTGTGCCTCCTCGTTCTTTTTCTCTGTCTCTTCAGGATCGGAAAACAGATCAAAAACTTCAACCTTCTGTTTCTTTTTCCCTTCCTCTTTCGGTATGACATGGCCTGCAGTCACATTGATCCGCCTGATCTTCAGAAACCGGTTTACCTTCTGATCATAGATCTCTTCCGCCGCATTCCGCAGTACGCTGACAGAGGAGGTATATTCCTTCAGTTTCTTCGTTCCCGAAGCCGGTTTGGCAACATTGTTTCTGCCGTAGTAATCGGTCACGACAGTACCGCCATAGTCGGAAAGATCATTGGATGAATCATAATTAACAAACAGGCTGATACTGTCAGTCACGAGTCTTTTCGCGTGAAGATCAAGTGCGAGGGAAACAACCATTTCCTTTACGATTGTCTTTGCCTCCTCAAAGCTGTAGGGACGCATCAGTACCTGTCCGGCCCCGGTGGAATGATTGTCCGTATGATAGCCTTTGATATCGGCAATCGTAACCGGTTCATAACCCCATGCATGGTCAATCAGCAGTTCGGCGTTAATACCGAATTCCTGATAGAGCTTTGCGTCATCCGTTAAGGAGAAACGGGCAATATCACCCATTGTATACAGATCATATTCAGCCAGTCTTTTCGCATATCCCCTGCCTACCCGCCAGAAATCGGTTATCGGTTCATGTGTCCAGAGTTTCTGTCTGTAGGAGATTTCATCCAGTTCGGCAATACGCACACCGTCTTCATCCGCCGGAATATGTTTGGCAACGATATCCATTGCGACTTTGGCAAGGTAAAGATTCGGCCCGATACCGGCAGTTGCCGTTACACCGGTATTCTTCAGAACATCACGGATCATCGTCACTGCCAGCTGATGAGCGCTCATCTGATATGTATCCAGATAATCCGTCACATCCATAAAGACTTCATCAATGGAGTAGACATGAATATCATCGGCAGAGACATATTTCAGATATGTTTCATATACACGGTCACTGCAGTCCATGTAATACTGCATGCGCGGTACGGCAACGATATAATCCACGGCAAGTGAAGGATCAGCCGTCAGTTCATCAAGAAACACCTACTTCTTCTTTGCCTCCCTGATGCGGGCATCATATGCCCGTTTCCGGTTTACCTTTGCCGTGATCTGTTCCACCTCAAAAAGACGCGGTCTTCCCGGAACACCGAATGACTTCAGCGCAGGCGATACGGCAAGGCAGATCGTTTTGTTCGTCCTTGACTG
>CACXDM010000031.1 GCA_902766435.1 uncultured Erysipelotrichaceae bacterium
GCAGCAGGGACATTGTACGGTAAGCTACCGCGTGCTTGGACAGATCATCATAGACGATCAGGACATCTTTGCCCTGTTCCATCCATTCCTCACCCATGGCGCATCCGGCATACGGTGCGATGTACTGCAGAGGAGCTGACTCGGAAGCAGAAGCATTGACGATCGTCGTATACTCCATTGCGTCGTTCTCACGAAGCTTCTGAACCATACGGGCAACCGTACTTTCCTTCTGTCCGATCGCAACATAGATACAGTTAACGTTCTTGCCCTTCTGATTGATAATCGTATCAACCGCGATTGCCGTCTTACCGGTTTCACGGTCACCGATGATCAGCTCACGCTGACCTTTTCCGATAGGAATCATGGAGTCGATGATTTTCAGTCCTGTCATCAGCGGCTGGAAAACCGACTTTCTTGTCATGACACCAGGAGCGACTCTTTCAACCGCTCTTGTCTTTGTATATGCGATTTCTCCCTTGTTGTCGATCGGCTGACCGAGTGCGTTGACAACTCTTCCGAGCAGACCGTCACCTACCGGAACCTCAACGATTCTTCCGGTACGGCGTACTTCGTCGCCTTCCTTGATCAGCGTATCGTTTCCCAAAAGAACCGCACCGATATGGTCTTCTTCCAGATTCAGGACCATACCCATTACGCCATGCGGAAATTCCAGAAGTTCCGAGGCCATCGCTTTATCAATACCCTGGACCATGGCAATTCCGTCACCGACAGAAATTACATAACCGACATCATCGGAATGAATTTTCTGATCATAGTTTTTTATCTGCTCTTTTATCAGAGCACTGATTTCTTCCGGTCTGATCTGCGTCATGCCTGTCCTCCCTTCAGCAGTGTTTGTTTCATGGAATCGATCTTGTTTTTCATTGTTACATCGGTCACGTTGTTTCCGACGGTAACCTTGATGCCTGCAATCAATTCCGGATTGATCTTATTCTCCAGAATGATGTTCTTTCCCGTTTTGGCCGTAAGAGCTTTTCTGATCCTTGCCAGATCATCTTCCTTTAATGCCCTCGCGGACCAGACGATTCCGTGTTCAATACCCAGATAATCATTTGCCAGACGGATATACTCCGTCATGATCTGATCCAGATATGAGATTCTTCCTTTATCGATCAGCAGCTTCATGAAGCGGATCATATCTGCATCAACCGCTTCACCGAATACCTTTTCGATAAATCTCTTCTTTTCTGCGCCTGTCACCTTGACCGCCCGCAAAAAAACGCGGAGTTCCGGATTCTGTTCCAGTGCGTCCTTCAGCATGGCTGCGGCGTTCTTTTTCTCAGTTACCGTAGAGTTCTCTTTTGCCAGTTCAAAAAGTCCCTGCGCGTAACGTTCAGCTACCTCAGTGACCATGTGCTTCTGTTTCCTTTATGAATGCATCAATCGCCTGTCTGTCGAGTTCCTCACCGTCACGTTCGCCGATCAGCTTCCCGGCAGCAGCCATGGCTACTTCAACCATTTCATTCTGCAGATCACGGTACATTGCGTTTCTTTCAGCTTCAATCTGTTCATGCGCTTTTTTCCTAACGGCTTCCGCTTCATGGTCAGCCTGCGCAAGAATACTGGCTTTTTCGTCTTTCGCCTGTTTTACCGCTGCGCTGACGATATCCTCCGCTTTGCCGGAAGCTTCGTTCAGCTGTTCCATAGCTCTCTGACGATCGCTGAAAGCGTCCTGTCTTGCCTGTTCGCTGGCTGAGAGATCGGACTGCATTTTCTCAGAACGTACATCCATAAAATTCTTAACGGAATTCCATAAGAATTTTTTCATCAACAAAAACAGGACCAATGTACTGCATAGCTGCGTAATCATTGTCAGCGGATTCGGAATCAGCTGACCCAGTACATCGATATCTATCATCGAATCACCTGATTAACTGAAGACAAACATCAGCAGAATTGAAACAAGCAGTCCGTAAATAGCAACGGTTTCAGAGAGAGCAATACCGAGGATCATTGTCGAACGGATCTTCGATTCTGCTTCCGGATTCTTTCCGATTGCGTCACATGCATGAGCCGCACAGGTACCTTCACCAAGACCTGTCATCATACCGGCACATACGGCAATACCTGCACCAATTGCGATTAAACCACGTGTGATATCCATAACTGTTCCTCCTGTAACTATGCTTTCTTAGCATCTTCTGGAATATCATTACCGATCAGAACGATCGTTAATGTAACAAATACGAGTGTCTGAATGAATCCGGCAAACAGATCAAAATATGCATGAAGCAGCGGTGCCATCACCGGTGCCAGGAAATTGAATACTGTTCCCGGAGCTGCAGATGTAAACAGACCGACAATCAGCCCGGACAGATATCCGGTAAATGAATAGATCAGCTGCATCATGATTCCGCCGCAGAGAATATTTCCGAAAAGACGCAGAGACATGGAAACCATCGTTGAGAATTTACCGAAAATATTCATTGGCAGCATTACCGGAATCGGTTCAAGGAAAGAATGCAGGTAGCCGCCAAGCCCCTGAAACTTCAGTTCTGTGATCTGGATTAATACCCAGGTAATGAATGCCAGCAGCAGCGTTACGCTCAGGTTCGCTGTAGGAGATGACAGACCGAACAGAGAGATGATGTTGGAACAGAAGATATATACCCATAACACGATGACATACGGTGTCAGCGCGTCAGCGTACTTTGTTCCGACATTATCACAGACTGTTTTATATATGGTCTGTATTCCCACCAGCACCGGAGTGATGATGCCGGTCGGCTTCGCAAGCGGATCCGCCTGATCGATCTTCTTCGAAAGCAGTACAATTGCAATTCCGAGAATGACTGTAATCAAGATGATTACATATACATCAGTCTGTACTGTGACTTCCATAAATACCATCCCTTCAATGATGAATCATAACATCGGCGACAGTGGTCAGCTTGATCAGCATCATGCCTGCCGCACAGGCAAATATATTCAGATATTCCGGGAAAAACGCGGAGACAAGCAGAGCACCCGCCATCATTCCGTAATTCACCAGAAAATGAAGAAATCCGGTTCCCCTTCCGGCCTCGCCCGTATCAAGAACGGAGGACCAGAATGAATCGTTGCGTTTGTAAAGCAGTACACTGACGACACAGCCGAGCAGCCAGCCCAGACTGAATCGCAGGCCGAAGATCAATAATATCAGGACACCGGCTCCTGTCAGTACGGCCGCTGTCTTCCAGAGTCTTTCGTTCACGCACCTTCTCCCCGGATCATTAATATAGTAGTTCTGATATTTCTAAATCATATCATCAAAATGTTGATTTTGTATATCATTCTTCAATGCAGCCGAGCAGTTCCAGTATGCGGTTGAGGTCTTCCGTATCCGTATAGGAGATCGTAATCGCCTTCCTTCCTACACTGACCTTGGTTCCAAACTTATCCTGCATCCTGTTTTCAAGATCCCGGATCAGGGGATCCTTTACTTTATCCTTACGGGTCTTCTTCTTACCTTCACTGCCATTGAGTTCACGGACATAGTTTTCCACTTCACGTACGGAAAGCTTTGCCTTCATGACATAATTCGCTGCGTCATAGATCTGATCTTCATCCTTCAGTGAAAGAAGAGGTCTGACATGACTCATCGTCAGCTTCTTTTCAATGACCATCTGCTGCACATCCTGCGGCAGTTTCAGAAGACGCATGATATTGGCGCAGTATTCTCTTGATTTACCGACACGTTCTGCCAGCTTTTCCTGTGTATATCCGAGCTTTCTGACAAGTGAATCATATGCCATCGCTTCTTCAATCGGATTCAGATCTTCACGCTGAACGTTTTCGAGGATGGAGATTTCCATCATCTGTTCATCCGTGAAATCCACGGAGATCGCAGGTACTTTATCCAGTCCCGCAATCTTTGCGGCACGCAGTCTTCTCTCACCGGTGATCAGGTCATAGCCGCTGATGCTGCGGCGGACAAGAAGCGGTGTGAATATTCCGTGTGTCCGGATTGAATCCGCAAGTTCATTCAGCGCATCGGGATCGAATTCCCTTCTGGGCTGATACGGATTGGGACGTATGTCATTGACATCGATTTCCACTTCTCTTCTGCCGGGAACTTCCAGCGCGCTGTTCTGGATATCATCCAGCACCTTTTCCACGCCTTCACCGAAAATCGCATCCAGACCTCTTCCGCCGAGACCGGATCTTCTTTTCCTTTCCGCCATTTATCGTTTCCCCCTCTCGTTCTGGGTTATCACTTCCTTCACCAGCTGGGCGTAGGCTTTGGCCCCTTCGGAACGGGTATCATATTCAAATATTGATTCTTCCCTTGACGGCGCTTCGGAAAGTCTGACATTTCTCGGAATGTAACATTTATATACTTTTTCCTTAAAATACTTTCTGACTTCCTGCTGCACTTCCACGGAAAGCTTTGTTCTGACATCAAACATTGTCAGAAGAACACCTTCAATTGACAGCCTCGGATTCCAGAGTTTCTGCACAAGACGGATCGTACTCAGCAGCTGAGTCAGACCTTCAAGCGCAAAATATTCACACTGTACCGGAATCATTACCGTATCGGCTGCCGTTAAAGCATTTGTATTCAAAAGACCGAGAGCAGGCGGACAGTCGATGATGATGTAATCATAGTTGTCTCTTACGGCATCAAGCTTCTTTTTCAGAAGCTGTTCTCTGCCAATCTCATATGAAGCCATATCCACATCCGCACCGGACAGATCAATCGTAGAAGGCAGTACATCAAGCGGCGGCATCTGCAGTGTTACTTTAGCTTCGTCTGCTGTAGTATCACTCATCAGGACATCGTAGACACTTTTTGTAAAACCTGCGCGGTTGGCGCCGATTCCGTGTGTTGCGTTCCCCTGCGGATCAAAATCCACCAACATGACTCTTTTTCCGACATATGCCAGTCCGGCTGCCAGATTCATACTTGTTGTGGTTTTTCCCACACCGCCCTTCTGATTAGCGATTGCGATGATCTTTCCCATAATTCTGCCTTTCTCAATCTCTCGGGAAACGGAGCGTTACCTTTACTTCGTCGTCATTGTCTTCCGTTTCTGTTATTACCCTGATCCCCATTTTCTCAATCAGCTTAATGCATTGGTTGACTGAGTTAAGGGCGATCTGCTGGTTTCTGGTAAATCCTTTTGTTTTCTGTCTGCGCTTCTTTTTCTGCGGACCTTTCTCAATGTACTTTTCCGTTTCTCTGACATTCAGGTCCTTATCCAGAATATAGTGATACACTTCCTTCTGTTTTTCTTCCGGAACTGCCAGAAGCGCGCGGGCATGGCGTTCCGTGATCTTTCCGTCCACTACACCTTCCTGAATTTCATCCGGAAGATTCAGCAGTCTGATCTTATTTGCGACTGCCGACTGGGACTTGCCGATCTTACGGGCAACCTGTTCCTGGGTCAGAGAGGACTGACGCATGATCTGCAGATAGCTCTTTGCTTCCTCGATCGCGCTGAGATTTTCTCTCTGTACGTTTTCCACCAGAGCCATCTGAGCAGCCTGATCTTCCGTCGGCGTCATGATATAGCTCGGTATTTCCTGATAGCCTGCCTTGATACAGGCTCTGTATCTGCGTTCTCCCGCAATCAGTTCATAATGATCTCCGATTTTTCTGACGGTGATCGGCTGAATCAGTCCGTTCTCACGGATGGAATCGGCCAGTTCATCAATCGTCTCTTCATCAAAGCGGAGTCTCGGCTGATACCTGGACGGCTCGATCAGTCCCACTGGAATCATCTCGATCCGGCTGGAGTCCTGTTTGTCAAATATGTCAAATATGCTGCGCATATCCATCTCCTTTATTGTTAAAGAGGTTTCTTTTTCATCTGACTGTAATGCCGGGGATATACGGCAGGTGTCTTCCTGACCTTTCTGTACCAGAGATTGACTCTTTTATCCCCTTCACCGAGAGATTCCTCCTGACAGGCTTCTTTCCGGACACCGAGAGTATTCAAAGCATTTTCCGCTTCCTTGTCTTCCTGTATACCGGCCTGTCCTTTCATGGCAAGAAATAATCCGTTTACCTTTACCAACGGTACACATAATTCCGAAAGTACCCTGAGATTCGCTACAGCTCTTGCCGTTACTGTATCGAATTCTTCACGATGACTGCGGACATAGTCCTCTGCCCGTTCATTCACGGTCTCAATACCGCTGAGATTCAGCTCCCTGATTACCGTATTCAGAAACGTGCATCTTTTTCCGGTCGGTTCAATCAATGTGACCGACAGTCCGGGAAAAGCGATTTTCCATACAACACCGGGAAATCCGGCGCCTGATCCGACATCGGCAGCCTTTCCTTCAGGCATGATCTTTATGCAGGGGAGAAGACAGTCATAAAAATGCTTCTCCACGATCTCTTCCGGATCCGTTATCGCTGTCAGATTCATCTTTCCGTTCCATTCCGTCAGAAGTTCCATATACCGATCAAACTGTCTGATCTGTTCATCATTCAAACCGGTTTTGTTTTTCAGTTCCTCCAGCTTCATGGATATCCCTTTCTCTCATTCTATCATTGTGATAATTAAACGGAAAGAACAAAAAATGTTGATAACTTTTTTGTCCACATTTTATAGTTTTGTTGTGGAAAAACAATCTTTCCACACTGACGGTTTATGCTGGTCTTCCTTTGCCCTGCCGGATGGCAATTGACAATACAGCTATGTCTGCCGGATTGACACCGGATATACGCGATGCCTGACCTAAAGTCTCCGGTCTGTATTTCATCAGTTTCTGTCTGCCTTCCAGAGACAGGTTATCGACCTCATCGTAATTAAAATCCATTCCCAGCGGGATTGTCTCAAGCCCTTTCAGCTTATCCGCTTCCCGTCTGGCTTTCTGAATATATCCCTCATATTTGATTTCGATATCACATTTTTCATACAGTTCCGGATCTTCGTCTTCATCCAGGACACGCATCAGATCTTCTGTTTTGATTTTCGGCCGTTTCACCAGATCCCTGCCGCTGATGCCTCTGTGTTCGGATGTGTCATATCCGCATGCTTCAAGATAATCCTTTATCTGCGGATCATCGGGATGAAACAGTGTGTTTCCGAGCAGTGAGATTGTCTGCTGCAGACGCTCTTCTTTCTTCAGATAATCTTCGTATCTTCTTTCACTGATGAGACCCGTTTCATATCCTGTGCGGATCAGTCTCTGTTCGGCATTGTCATGTCTCAGCAGTAGTCTGTATTCCGCTCTTGATGTCAGCAGTCTGTACGGTTCCAGTGTTCCTTTTGTCGTCAGATCATCTGTCAGTACACCGATATACGCTTCATCTCTCTGAAAGATCACAGGTGATTTTCCGTCGAGTTTCCGGCAGGCATTGATTCCCGCCATGATGCCCTGACCGGCCGCTTCCTCGTAGCCGGAGGTGCCGTTGACCTGACCGGCGGTAAACAGATTACGGATGATCTTTGATTCATAGGAAGGCTTCATCTGTATCGGATCTATTGCGTCATATTCAATCGCGTATGCGTATTTTTTGATCCGGCAGTGTTCGAAACCGGGAAGTGTATGAATCATCTCCTCCTGAACATCTCTCGGCAGAGAGGTGGAAAAGCCCTGAACATATGTCGTATCCATTGTCAGAGATTCCGGTTCAAGAAAGAGAAGATGTCGCGGCTTATCCTTAAAGCGGACAAGTTTATCCTCTATTGACGGACAGTATCTGGGACCTACCCCTTTTACAACGCCGGAATACATACTGGAACGATGCAGATTATTCATGATGATCTCATGCGTTTCCGCAGTCGTATATGTCATGTAGCAGGGAACCTGTTCCGCAAAAGGACGGATTGAAGTTGTTGTTTCCGAGAATCTGAGAAATGCGTCAGTTCCCGGTTCGTATTTTGTCTTTGAAAAATCGATCGTATTTGTCAGTACCCTGGGCGGTGTTCCCGTTTTCAGACGGAATGTACGCAGTCCGTTATTCCTGAGAGAAGCAGAGAGATCCTCTGTTGTCTCTTCCAGGTCCGGTCCGCCCTTCTTTACTTCGTCGGAGATCATATTCACGCCAGCCATATACGTACCCGTCGTAAGAATGACTATTTCCGAGGAAATAAATGAGCCGTCTTTCAGTTTAACGCCTGTTACGGTCTGATTCTCCGTACAGAGCTCTACGGCCATGCCTTCTTTAACCGTCAGGTTTTCACAGTGAAGACAGACATACTGCATCATTTTCGAATAGGCAATCTTATCTGACTGAACACGCAGAGCCCTTACACCCGGGCCTTTTGCGCTGTTCAGCATTTTGAACTGCAGAGCGGTACGGTCTGCTGTAACTGGCATCTGCCCTCCCAGAGCATCGATCTCCCTGACAACAATTCCCTTTGCCGGTCCGCCGACGGAAGGATTGCAGGGCATCTTTCCGATATTATCAATGCTTAATGTCAGCAGCATTGTTCTTTTTCCAAGTCTGGCAGACGCAAGAGCCGCTTCAATTCCGGCATGTCCGCCGCCGATGACTATAATATCAAATTCACTCATATACCGATTTCTCTCAGCAGATTCTCCGCTTCTTCCTTATCCTTCTGGGTCATGATCTCAAATACAGGCGTACATCTGATCTTCTCCCGGCGGGCATAAGCGGTGTACATCATGATCCTGCCGATCAGTTCCCGGGTCCTGAGTTCTTTATCGTTTGCCTGATAGACATAAGGTACGGCAATTCTGACTGTATCATTTTCTATATAGATACAATCGGTTCTGCTGCCTCGGATATATCTCCAGCCCGGTTCCTGTGTTTTGTTTGCGGCAAGTTTTCTTGTCTGTATTTTTTCCCTGTCCGAACCATCCGGCGCGCCGATCTTCTTACAGATCATGGCGAACTGATGATTCAGCTCATCACGTCTGAATATCTCCGCCGGATCTTCATTCTCATCCGAACTCCAGAGATCTATTCCCGTCATTTCTGCTTTCTGCAGAATTCTGACCGTGATTTCCGGATCGTTTTTATCCAGATAACAATAGCTTTCCAGATTCGCCGGAATTTTCAGTCCGACTTCCTCGGGATAGATCGGTGACAGGAAAAAGACCACATTTGTCAGAAGCAGACAGTTCAGTTTATCCGGGATATCCCTCCGGGATGCTTTTTCGACTGCTTCACGCAGAAGCGCTTCGCTGTCATATCCTGTACAGCCGCCGTACTTTTCCCACATCTGACGAAGGGACATCCGTTTGGTTGAATCATAGTGCGCGTATCCGATCAGTCCCTTTTTTCTTCCGTAACGCGGTTTGGCAAAGAAGAACAGAATATCTCCCTTTTTGAAATCCCGGAAATTCTTCTTGCTGGAAAGACGCCAGAAAAGGATTGTGCGGTTACGGCACAATCTGTGGTACTCAAGCATCTTTTCATCGGTTACGTAAGCTATGGAACTCATGGTTTTCTCTCAATCAGAACAGTCCGAATGTGTTTCCGTTTTCGTCGATTCCCATATTGGCAGCAGCCGGCACTTTCGGCAGACCGGGCATGGTCAGAATATTACCTGTATAGACAACGACAAATCCCGCACCTGCGGAAATACTGATGTCCTTTACATGAATATTAAAGTTTTCGGGTCTTCCCTTCAGTTTGTCGTCATCACTCAGGGAAAGCGGTGTTTTTGCCATACATACAGGGAGTTTGTCCCATCCGTATTTTTCAAACTGTTCGATCTTTTCAGCAGCTGTTTCTGAATATTCGACATCATCAGCGCCGTAGATTATCGTTGAGATCTTTTTGATCTTATCCTTGATTGATTCATTGACATCATAGATCTGTGCGAATGAATTCGGCTGTTCAACGATTTCGGCAACCTTCTCAGCCAGTTCCGTCATTCCGTTTCCGCCGTTTGCCCATCCGTCTGCCATAGCAACGGGATGTCCGTTTTCGCTGCACCAGTTCAGCAGAGCTTCCACTTCAGCAGGACTGTCCTTGGCAAATTTATTGATCGCTACGATATAAGGAACATTGAACGCCTTAACGGATTCAATATGTTTCTGCAGATTGGCTGTTCCCTTCAGCAGAGCTTCGACATTCTCTGTCTCAAGATCTTCCTGTTCTACGCCGCCGTGCATCTTCAGTGCTCTGACAGTTGCGACAATTACGACTGCGCTGGGTTTCAGGTTTGCGGAACGGCACTTGATATCCATGAACTTCTCCGCACCGAGATCAGCACCGAATCCGGCTTCCGTTACAACATAGTCAGCCAGTTTCAGAGCGGTTTTTGTAGCGATGACAGAGTTGCATCCGTGTGCGATATTGGCGAACGGTCCGCCGTGAATAAGAACCGGAGTATGTTCCAGAGTCTGTACGAGATTCGGCTTCAGCGCATCCTTCATAACAACAGCCGCTGCTCCCGCTGCCTGGATATCCTTAACCGTTACGGGATTTCCGTCATATGTATACGCAACGATGCATCTGCCGATTCTTTCTTCAAAGTCCTTCAGATCATTGGAGAGACAGAGAATTGCCATCACTTCCGTCGCAACGGTAATGACAAAACTGTCTTCTCTTTCAACACCGTTAGCCTTTTTCTTCTGACCGATTGTAATGGAACGGAGTGTTCTGTCATTCATATCCAGACATCTCTTCCAGACAACCTTTGTCGGATCGATATTCAGCGGATTTCCCTGATAGATGGAGTTGTCCAGCATAGCCGCAATCAGATTGTTTGCGGATGTGATTGCATGCATATCACCGGTAAAATGAAGATTAATGGATTCCATCGGAACAACCTGAGCGTATCCGCCGCCTGTTGCGCCCCCTTTGAGACCGAATACAGGGCCGAGTGAAGGTTCACGCAGACAAGCCATTGTCTTCTTTCCGATCTTTTTCAGACCGTCTGTCAGACCGATCGTTGTCGTGGATTTTCCTTCACCTGCTTTTGTCGGTGTAATTGCCGTAACAAGAATCAGTTTTCCGTCTTTGTTATCCTTGATTGTTTCATAGATGCTGCTGTTGACCTTTGCTTTGTCATTTCCGTAAGGTTCAAGGAATTTTTCATCAATTCCGGCAGCTTCGGCAATTTTATAAATGTTTTCAAGTTTTGCAGCCTGGGCAATTTTCAGATCGTTATTCATAGTGTCCTCCGTTATTTATTTCAGTCTTCTTCTGTCTGACAATGCATGTGCCAGAGTCATTTCATCAGCGTAATCAAGCAGTCCGCCCGAAGGCATTCCGCGGGCAATTCTTGTAATCAGAAGATCCGGATACTGTTCCTGAAGAAGCTTATCCAGATACATCGCCGTTGTTTCACCATCCATCGTCGTATTTGTGGCAAGTATGATTTCATCCGCGTCTTTTGCGCGCTCAATCAGAGTATCAATATTCAGATTTTCGGGCATGATACCCTTTGCGGCTGAGATCAGTCCGTTCAGAACATGATATACACCTCTGAACTGAGCTGTTCTTTCAATCGCCAGAACATCCTTGGCAGACTGTACGACAAAGATTTCCTTTTTATTTCTGTCCGGATCAGAGCAGATCGTACAGATCTCCGTATCCGTCAGATTTCCGCATACCGGACAGTATTTCAGTTTTTCCTTAACATTCTTCAGCGCTTCCGCAAACTCCAGTACATCTGTCTCATTCATGTCACAAACGGAAAGCGCATAGCGTTCTGCTGTTTTTTCTCCTACTCCCGGCAGTTTCCGGAAGTTTTCAATCAACTGAACAAGTGTTCCGGGATACATATCACATACCCGGCAGATTCAGTCCCTGCGTAATACCGCCGAGTCTGCTTTCACGGTCTTCTGCAACTCGCGAAACCGCTTCATTGAATGCAATCAGGATCATATCCTGCAGCATTTCCCTGTCATCCGGATTCATCAGCTGTTCGGAAATGATTACTTCCTGCGCTTCGTTTTTTCCGTTAACCTTAACGATTACGCCATCCTTTCCGCCGGATTCGCCTTTATATACCGTCATTGACAGTTCTTCTTCAATCGTGCCTAAATCCTGCTGCATTTTTTTTGCCTGTTCGAGTAATTTCTGAATATCCATGATCAGCCTCCTACTATTTCCACCATATCCGGACCGAAAAGTTCGATTACCTTTTCCTCCGGTGTCTTTTCCTTTACGATTTCTTTCTGATATCTGACTACATTGAATTTCTCCGGAAGATTTCCCTCTTTCCTCAGCTGCATGAATCTCCCTGCAGCCTGCCGGAAGTCATCCGGTGTCAAAGCATAGATCATCTTATCAAGATTGATGTTTTCTTTTACAAAGTAGTACAATTCTTCATTCATTACCGGATCATTGACTCTGTTGCATACCGACTGATTGGATGAAGTCAGAAGAATACAGTCTTCCCCGCAGGCAGCGATATTCAATCCTTCCAGAAGAGTCGTATATTTCTTGTATTCCAGACCTTTTATATCAGAGATCTGACGCATTTTTTCTTCTGCCTGCGCTTTTTCAGCCTTATTGCACTGTACGAGAAGGGAAACAATGAAGTCATCAGAGAGTTTATCCTGCGGTTTAATTTCCGGTTTTACCTCTTCTGCCGCAGGTGTTTCGGATTTTTCCGGTACAGATACAGGTTCTGACTGCTTTGTTTCCTTCGCTGCGGTATGATTCACCACGGTAACCGGCTGCTCTTCCACAGCCTGATCCGTATCTACTGCCAGACTCAGCATCGTCACCTCAAAACAGGAAGACGCAGACACGGAAAGACTGTATCTTTCCTTGCTTTCCAGCAGTTTTTCTGATATATGCATGCATGTTTTTGGATCACATGCTGCAGATAAAGATTCTGCCTGTTCAGCGTTAAGTACTTTCAGCAGATTTTCGTCCTTTGTATACGCATAAATCACTGTATCTTTCAGGATGTCGATCATTCCGTCAGTATATTTCTGAAGATCAATTCCCTGCTGCTCATATGCCTGTACTTTACCGATAATTTCCGAAAGATTCCTTTCAAGAACCATTCTGATCATACTGATCTTTTCTTCCGGTCCGGTAAGTCCGTAGATTCTGTCAATAGCTGCCTCGGTAATATCATCACTGGTATAGGAAGCGCACTGATCCATAATACTCAGCGCATCTCTCATCCCGCCGTCAGACAGTACAGCGATCATTTCCGCTGCTTTCGGTTCCATCTTTATATTTTCTTTTTCCGCAATATTCAGCAGATGATCCCTGATCTGGTCTTTTCTTACCTTTGAGAAGTCATATCTCTGACATCTTGAGATAATTGTCGGCAGTAATTTCTGCGGATCTGTTGTAGCCAGAATAAAAATCACGTTTTCCGGCGGTTCTTCAAGTGTTTTCAGCAATGCACTTGAAGCGGCACTCGACAGCTGATGAACTTCATCGATGATATATACCTTATGAAGTCCCTGCATCGGCGCAAGTCTTGATCTTTCGATCAGATCCCGGATATCTTCCACGTGAGTTTCATTGGCAGCGTTAATTTCGATAATATCAGGATGAGTTCCGTTGGCTGCCGCAATACAGTTTTCACAATGTCCGCACGGTGCTTCTGACGGATTCTCACAGTTTACGGATTTTGCCAGAAGTCTTGCCATTGTTGTCTTTCCGGTACCTCTCGGACCACAAAAAAGATATGCATGTCCGATTTTTCCTTCACAAACTGCATTTTTTATAGATCTGACAATATATTCCTGACCGATTACTTCGTCAAAAGTGGCGGATCTGTATTTCTGATATAGAGCCGTTTTTGCCATTCTGCCTCCTGATTGCATCATTATAGCAAAAAACCTGCATTAATAGCAGGCTTTATCCTTCCTTATTATATTTATAGAACTGCGATTTATCCTTTTTCGGCTTTTTTCTCTTTTCACGGAAGAAATTTGTCAGTATTTCCGAACATTCCTTCTGAAGAATACCGGAATATACATTCGGATGATGGTTCAGTCTCTTAATTGTCTTGATCTGAATCAGAGAATCAGTACATCCTCCCTTCGGATCAGCTGTACCATAATACAGATTTCTGAGTCTTGAGAGAATAATGATTCCGGTACACATCATACACGGTTCCAGCGTAACATACATATCACACTCTTCCAGACACCAATTTTTCAGTTTTCTGCTGGCTTTCTGGATCGTAACCATTTCCGCATGCGCGTTTGCCTGTTGTTTTTGTTCTTTCAGGTTATGTCCCCTCGCAATGATCTCTCCATCACGTACAATTACACATCCTACAGGCACTTCATCCTCTTTTGCGGCTTTTTCTGCTTCTTTCAAAGCTATTCTCATGTAATCTTCATGTGTTTTCATATATAAAAAAGTGACACACGCAAACAGAGGCTTGTATGGCTGCTACCTTCCGGTCCTGACCAGGTTCTATGCATGCTTGCTGTGTCACATATATTATACAGATTTCTTTTTAATTGACAATATCTATATGTTTTACATCAAATTGTTTCACGTGAAACAATCAGAAGTTCTTTTTGCTTGTCGGAGGAACGATTTTTTCCTGGCCGCCCATATAAGGACGAAGAGGTTCGGGAATCAATACACTTCCATCTTCCTGAAGGTTATTTTCCAGGAAACTGATCAACATTCTCGGCGGAGCGACTACAGTATTGTTCAAAGTATGTGCAAAATACTTACCATCAGCGTTTTTCACTCTGATTCCGAGTCTTCTTGCCTGTGCATCACCCAAATTTGAGCAGCTTCCTACTTCAAAATACTTCTTCTGCCGGGGAGACCATGCCTCTACGTCACAGCTCTTTACTTTCAGATCTGCCAGGTCACCGCTGCAGCATTCAAGTGTTCTTACGGGAATATCAAGTGAACGGAAGAATTCCACACTGTTCTTCCATAACTGATCATACCAGTACGGGGAATCCTCAGGTTTACAGATAACTACCATTTCCTGCTTTTCAAACTGATGTACACGATAAAGTCCGCGTTCTTCGATGCCATGTGCGCCTACTTCTTTACGGAAACATGGACTGTAACTGGTCATTGTATAAGGAAGATCCTCTTCTTTCAGCATCTGATCAATAAATCTTCCTACCATGGAATGTTCTGATGTTCCGATCAGGTAAAGATCTTCACCTTCGATCTTATACATCATATTTTCCATTTCCTTAAAGCTCATAACGCCTTCAACAACACTTCCGTGAATCATAAACGGCGGGATAAAGTAAGTAAAACCGCGGTTAATCATGAAATCTCTGGCATACGAGAGAATCGAAGAATGAAGTCTGGCGATATCTCCTTTAAGATAATAGAATCCGTTTCCAGAAGTTCTTCCGGAAGAATCCATATCGATACCATCAAGTTTTTCAATAATATCCATGTGATACGGGATATCAAAATCAGGTACAACCGGCTCTCCGTAACGTTCGATCTCTACATTTTCCGAATCATCTTTTCCGATCGGTACTGAAGGATCAATAATATTCGGGATAACCATCATTCTCTTACGGATTTCTTCATTCATGACTGCTTCTTTTTCTTCCAGTTCAGCCAGTTCCTGATCGAATTCCTTTACTTTCTGCTTAACTGCTTCTGCTTCATCTTTCTTTCCTTCACGCATCAGAACACCGATCTGCTTGGAAATCTTATTCTTTTCTCCTCTGATTGCGTCACCTCTTGTCTTGGCAGCTCTGTACTCACCATCCAGCTCCAGTACTTCATCCACAAGAACAAGCTTTTCATCCTGGAATTTTTTCTTAATGTTTTCTTTTACGATTTCAGGATTCTTTCTGATTAAATTAATGTCGATCATATTCTCCTCCAAAATATAAAACACCGTCTCCTGACAAGGGACGATGTTGACCGCGGTACCACCCTATTAACATAAATTGTTTCACGTGAAACAATTTATGTCTCTTGATTGATTATAACGGAATCACCGGAAAGGATTGGTTTCACTCCGAGGCGGATTCTTCTTATACTGTATCAGTTCGCATCAACCACTGACTTTCTTAAAGCAGCTGCAGAGTACTATTCCCCTTCTTCGTTTTCCATGACATTATCTTCCCCGAGGGCATCGTTTGTCAAGTCAGCAATCATTTGATATGATTAGATGTAACAAGATACATTATATATAGGGAGAAATGTATGCCTAAGAAAACTGCATATAAAGAAAAGTTAGACTACAATAACGCATACAATCGTTCACACTATCGTTCTTTCTCCTTCCGATTTAATAAGCAGTCTGAATCAGAGATTATAGAATGGCTTGAATCAAAGGAATCCACAAAACAGTATATTTTGAATCTGATTAAAGAAGATCTCAAAAAAAACAAATGAGCCCGTCTGTGAGCTCATATGTTTTCTATTCTGTTGTTTCTTCTGTTTCCTCTGTCGTTTCGGCAGGTTCTTCCTGTTTATCGACGATCGCTACCGTAGATACAATCTGATCATCTTTCACATTAATCAGCTTGACACCTATTGCGTTTCTTGAATACGTGCCTACCTGCATCAGGGAAATTCTGATCACAATTCCGGTATTAGTCATGATCATACAGTCTTCATCACCATTGACTGCTTTCATAACGACCAGAGATCCGGTCTTTTCCGTAACGTTGGCGGCCTTGACTCCCTTGGCACCTCTCTTTGTGATCCTATATTCGTCGATCAGTGTCTTTTTACCGAAACCGTTCTGAGAAACCGTCAGGATGTATTTACCTTCATCATTGGTGGCCATTCCGATCACTTCACCGCCGTCGGTATTAATACCCTTAACACCTCTTGCGACACGGCTTAACGGACGGATATCCGATTCGAGAATACGCACCATCTTACCATTGGAAACTGCCAGCATGATCTCGGAATTACCTGTTGTTCCTTTGACAAATGCAAGAGCATCATCTTCCGCAAGCTTGATTGCGATCTTACCGTTTCTGTTGATATTTTCAAACTCCGAAATTTCGGTTTTTTTGATGATTCCCTTCTTTGTGGAGAAGAACAGATATTCTGCCGTCTGTTCTTTGGAATACGGTACAAGGGCCCGGATCTTCTCTGTTTTGTTCATGGAGACAAGATTGATTACCGGAATACCCTTTGAGATTCTGCTGAATTCGGGAACGTTGTATCCCTTGATCCGGAATACTCTGCCGGTATCCGTAAAGACAAGCAGATTGTCATGTGTGGACATGGATACAAACTGATCAATGACATCATCCTTATTCAGTTCCATACCCTTGATGCCTTTTCCGCCGCGGTTCTGAACACGGTATGTATCCGTTGTCATCCGTTTGATATAACCGTTTTCTGAAAGAGTGATAATGATGTTTTCAACCGGGATCAGATCTTCGTCTTCCATATCGGCCGGAGCGTCAATAATCTCGGATCTTCTCGGATCAGCGAATTTATCCTTGATCTCTGTCAATTCATCTTTGATGATCTGCGTTACACGCTCATGATGCGCAAGGATATCCTGCAGATCCGCAATTCTGACAAGCAGATCCTGATATTCTTTTTCGATTTTTTCTCTTTCCAGACCGGTCAGTCTTCTGAACTGCATATCCAGAATCGCCTTTGCCTGAATTTCATCGAGATCAAATCCGTCCATGAGTCTGGTCATTGCTTCATTGGAATCCCGGGAGCTTCTGATCGTATGAATGATCGCATCGAGATTATCAACCGCAATACGTAATCCTTCGAGAATATGCGCTCTGTCCTGGGCTTTTTTCAGATCAAACGCAGTTCTTCTTGTAATGACTTCTTCCTGATGGGCAATGTATCCCTGAATCAGTTCCTTCATGCTGGCCTGACGCGGTGTGTTGTTAAAAAGTACAACATTATTTACACCGAAGTTGGACTGCAGCGGGGAAAGTTTATACAGCTGATTCAGCAGTACTTCAGGCTGAACATCTTTACGGAGTTCCATAACCACACGGATACCGTCCATATTGGATTCATCACGCAGGTCCGTAATACCCTCAATCTGCTTGTCTCTTGCAAGAGAAGCGATTCTTTCCACCATGGAAGCTTTGTTTACCATGTACGGAATTTCATAGACAATGATTCTTGATTTGCCGTTCGGCATTTCTTCAATCCTTGTCTTTGCCCGCATGACAACGGAACCGCGGCCGGTTTCAAAAGCTTTTCTGATACCGGATCTTCCGAGGATATATCCGCCTGTAGGAAAGTCAGGACCTTTGATATATTCCATCAGTTCGGATGTAGTAATATCCGGATTATTCATCACGGCAATGACAGCGTCAATTGTCTCACCGAGGTTATGCGGAGCCACATTCGTAGCCATTCCGACGGCGATACCGGTTGATCCGTTAACGATCAGATTCGGAAATCTTGCCGGAAGAACATCCGGTTCCTTCTCTTCACCGTCATAGTTGGGAGACATGTTTACGGTATCCTTATCCAGATCCCTCAGCATTTCCACGGCGATCTTTGACATTCTTGCCTCGGTATAACGCATCGCGGCTGCTCCGTCACCGTCCATGGAACCGAAGTTGCCGTGTCCGTCAACGAGAATGGATCTCATATTCCATGGCTGCGCCATATATACGAGAGCGCCGTAGATTGAGCTGTCTCCATGAGGATGATATTTACCCATCGTATCACCGACAATACGCGCGCACTTACGGTACGGCTTGTCAGGTCCGTTGTTCATCTCATTCATTGCGTACAGAATTCTTCTCTGTACAGGCTTCAGTCCGTCTCTGACATCAGGAAGAGCACGGGCGACAATAACCGACATGGAGTAGTCGATAAAGTCACGCTTAAGCTCCTTTGTCAGATTGGTATCCGTGATATTTCCGGGATCGAATGTTGATTCATCAAATTCCATAAAATCATCTATTGCCATAGTATCCTCCCGTTAAATATCCAGATTCGCGAAATTTGCATTTTCCGTAATGAAATTTCTTCTGGGTTCGACTTCTTCACCCATCATGATACTGAAGTACTGATCGGCCTGTTCGGCATCATCCAGGTTCACTCTGATTAATGTCCGATTTTTCGGATCCATTGTAGTTTCCCAGAGCTGTTCCGGATTCATTTCACCAAGACCCTTATATCTCTGAATACTCAGTCTGTCACCGAGTTCGGCTCTGACTCTCTCCATCTGTCCTTCCGTATATGCGTATCTGACCGTATTGCCCTTCTGTACCTTATAGAGGGGCGGCTGAGCAATATAGACATATCCCTGCTCGATGATCGGTCTCAGATAGCGGTAGAAGAATGTCAGAAGAAGAATTCTGATGTGCGCACCGTCTACATCGGCATCGGTCATAATAACGATCTTGTTGTAACGCAGCTTTGAAGTATCCACTTCATTCAGCACACCGCATCCGAATGCCGTGATCATCGATCTGATTTCAGCGTTTTCAAACGCTCTTGACTGTCTTGCCTTTTCCACATTCAGGATCTTTCCTCTTAAGGGTAGAATCGCCTGGTAATGAGAATCTCTGCCCTGCTTTGCGGAACCGCCGGCGGAATCACCCTCGACGATATAGATTTCACAGATTGAAGCATCTTTTGATGAGCAGTCTGCGAGTTTGCCGGGAAGAGAACTGATCTCAAGAGCACTTTTTCTTCTTGTGCTCTCTCTGGCTTTCTTGGCAGCCATACGTGCCTGTGAAGCGACAATGACTTTATCCAGAATTGCTTTTGCCTGATCGGGATTTTCCATCAGGAAACGTTCAAGCTGAGTACCGAAAATATCGGAAACCGTCTTTCTGACTTCCGTATTGCCGAGTTTCGTCTTTGTCTGTCCTTCATACTGGGGATCAGGATGTTTTACACTGATTACAGCCGTAATTCCTTCACGGCAGTCATCTGTTGTCAGATTATCATCTTTTTCCTTCAGGAAGTTTTTCTGTCTGGCATACCGGTTGATAATCCGGTTCAGCGCCATACGGAAACCTTCCTCATGCGTTCCGCCTTCTGCCGTATTGATGTTGTTGCAGAAAGTATAGACATTCGGATTATATCCGTCATTGTACTGACATGCGACTTCAACCTGAATTCCCTTTTCATGTCCTTCACTGTAGATAATATCGGGATGGACAACACTTCTGTTCTTATTCAGGAATTTGACATATTCCCTGAGACCGCCTTCAAACATGAATTCATAATGACGCTTCTCTGGATTTTCGTGTCTTTCATCATTAAAGACCAGACGGATTCCCTTATTCAGGAAAGCCAGCTGTCTGAGTCTGTCTCTGAGTACTTCGTGTTCGTAAACCGTGGTTTCGGTGAAAATCGTCGGATCAGCTTTGAATCTTACCTTGGATCCGTGCTTCTCCGGATCGCATTTTCCGACCATTTCCAAAGGTTTTACGGCATGTCCGCCGTTCACGAACTTAACATAATATTCACAGCCTTCGTGATAGACACTGACTTCCAGCCATTCACTCAGTGCGTTGACTACCGAAGCACCTACACCGTGCAGACCGCCGGAAACCTTATACGCTCCGCCGCCGAACTTTCCGCCCGCATGAAGCACAGTGAAAATCGTTTCGATTGTGGATTTTTCCGTTTTCACGTTTACGCCTGTAGGCATGCCTCTTCCGTCATCCTCAACAGTAACGATATTGTCTTTGTCTACGGAAACAGTTACTGTTGTCGCATATCCTGCCATTGCCTCGTCGATACCGTTATCCACGATTTCCCATACGAGGTGATGCAGGCCCTTCGATGATGTAGAAGCAATATACATACCCGGGCGTTTTCTGACGGCTTCCAGTCCGTCCAATACCTGAATGTCGGAGTCATCATATGTATGATTGACACGGATATCCATTTCTTCATCAAGTACCGCTTCGGATTCTTCTTCCATATTCGTTGTCTTCATTTCTTCACTCATATCAATTCCTCCTTAAAGCGGATTTATCGTTCCGTTAATAATCTGAAATTCCTTCATCTTCTGATTTTTCAGAAACGAGGGGATTTCCGTTGAAGTGATCAGACACTGATATGTATCACTCATCATATCCAGCAGTCTTTTCTGTTTTTCATAGTCAAGTTCACTAAGCACATCATCCAGCAGCAATACCGGACATTTTGAAGTCTCCCTGACAATGTAATTCATTAATGCAAGTTTGAATGCAAGGACAATCATTCTTTTCTGTCCCTGACTGGCTGTTTCCTCCACGGGAGTACCGTTGATTTCAAACCGGATATCTTCCCGGTGAATTCCCGCAGTTGAGGTTCTGTACTGCATGTCCCTCTGACGGCACATCAGATACATTTCCTTCAGGGGATCATCATTCTCAATATCATCCGTACAGCATACATACTTTACCGATATTTCAGACTGATCGGAGGATATTCTTCTGTAAAGTGTTCCGATATCCTTCTGAATGGAATCAACGAACTTTCTTCTGTAATCGATAATGACTTTTTCCTCTGTCACCATCTGTTCATCCAACGTATCGAGAATTCTCATGTTTACGGAATCACTCTTCAGAAGGATATTCCGTTCTTTCAGAAGAGCCTGGTATCTGCTTAAGGAAACAAGATATACCGGTGAGATCTTTGTGATCTCCTGATTCATGATTCTCCTTCTGTCTTTGGGCTGATCATGAAACAGTCTCAGATCATCCGGGGAGAACATGACAACATTGAGAAGTCCGATGAACTCACTGCTTTTTCTGACGGGCTGTCTGTGAACCATCAGGGTTTTTCCCTTCTGATGAATGACAGCTTCGATTTCCTTTTCAATACCGGAATCTTCAAAACGGCATGAAATATCCGCAAATTCCTCACCGTTCCGGATCAGTTTTCTGTCATTTGAAATACGGTGAGATCTGGTCAGAGAGAGATAGACGATACTTTCAAGAAGATTCGTCTTTCCCTGTGCGTTCTTCCCTGTAATCAGATTCATATGCGGATCCAGATCAACGGACACTTTTTCATAATTCCGGAAATTTCTGAGCTGCAGTCTTTGAATAATCATCAGGGTACCAGATATTCTTTCCCTTCTGCTTCAACGCGGTCTCCGGAATACAGTTTTCTGCCTCTTCTCTCTTCTGTTTCACCGTTAACGAGTATTTCAGAATTCTGAATCATTATCTTGGCCTGACCGCCGGTCGAAGCTATCCCTTTCATCTTCAGAAACTGTTGTAAAGTAATGTAATTTTTCTTCTCTTCACTCATATCGGTTACCTCAAAAAAGACAATACAAAAAACCTGTTCTATTATACCACAGAACAGCCTTAAAATCCTTTTAACATGCCTGTTTTTAAGGCTTCCTGCATGCTTTGAAACAGATCAAAAATCAGGTTTTCCGTTACTGTCAGATTCATCATTTTCCGCTGAATGAAAGCGGCTTTTAAAAGCTGATAAAACTGACCTCTTACACAGCTTTATCTCATCAAAAAAAGCCTTCTTTCAAAGGCTTTAAGAATCAGTTATAAGTTCTTACCGGAAGAACCAGCTGAAGGATTGAGTCATCTTCCGTATTCAGAATCACAAACGGCTTCATCTGACCGGAGAAACAGATCTTAATTGTCCTGCCGCCGATATACTTCGCTGCGGAAATAACATAGTTGGCGGAAAAACTGATATCGATAGGTTCACCGGTATATTCACCGTAAAGATTTTCATGGGATTCACCGATTTCCTGGCTTCTGTTTGTAATGACGATTTCATCTGCCGAACACTGCAGACGGTTGATTGCCATATTCTCATTCTTAATGAAAATCGTTCTGTCGATTGCCCTGATCAGCTCTTCCCTGTCAATTGTAAGAACATAGGGGAATTCCTTTGGAATGAGTCTGTCTGTTTCCGGATATTCGCCGTCAAGCAGTCTGGACTGAATAATCATATCATCGGATACAAACTGAACTTTCTTTCCGTTCTGATAGATTTCAATCTTTTCCACAGTGTCATTCAGCATCGAATTCTTGATTTCAAACATCGTCTTTGCGGGAATTGTGATATTGAATGAATCATCAAGATCAAATTTCATCGTTTTCTTTGCCAGACGGAATGAATCGGTGGCCGTGCAGCTGAGAATATTGTTTTCCAGCTTGAAGTTGACACCTGTCAGAACCGGCCGGGTATCTTTGGTGGCTGCTGCGAATGCAGTTCCTTCTATAATTGAGACAAGAGCGTTTTTATCCATGGAGATCGGATTGCCGATGGTACGGAAATCGATATTAGGATAATCCTCAGGCTTCATACCGTTAATCTTAAATACTGCAGAACTGCCGGAGAACTTTGTCAGAGCTCCGTCAACGATTTCAATCTGGATAATCTCGGAATCCAGTTTTCTGACAATTTCCGTAAGATATCTTGATTCGATCAGAAGAGAACCCGTATCAACGATGTTCATCTTGTTCTCTTCGTCTGCCTTGATCTTCTTCATAATAGAGATATCCGCATCACTGCCGATTAATGTGAGACCTGTTTCATCTGCCGTAATCTTGATTCCTCTTAATACCGGCTGAGGTGAATTCGGACTGACTGCGTGACTGACTGTATTCAGAGCATTGTATAAAGCGTTTTTGGAAATCGATAAGTTCATGGCTGAAGCCCTCCCGTTATATATATTCTTTTTTCTGTTTATTCTTATTAAGACTGTGGATACAGTGGAAAACTTTTGCAAAAGCTCTGTATTACAGCTGTTTTTATATGTTTTTCACTGTTGAAAGACTGTGTATAAAACTGTGGATAAACTATCTTGCGGCGGTGATCTGGTTTTCGATATCACTTACTGCAGTGGCATAAACTGAATCTTTCTGAATCTGTTTTTCCACTTTTGAACATGCGCTGATAATCGTTGAGTGATCCCTTCCGCCGAATTCATCTCCGATCTTGTTATACGGAATATCAAGAAGCTTGCGGCAGAGATAAATGGATATATGTCTCGCGTTGGCTATATTCTTTGTTCTTGTTTTGGACGTGATCTGCTGTCTGGTAAGACCGTAATAATCCGCAACCGTCTTTATGATCTTCTTTGGTGAAAGACCTGTTTTGTCAGAAACAACTGCCTGGTTCTTCAGTGCGTTCATTACCGTATCAAAACGGATACATCCCCCGTCCGGCTGAAACTGAATGGCATAGAACAGAACTCTGTTCCAGGCGCCTTCCAGATCTCTGACATTGCCGGAGAAATTAGATGCGATATAGGAAAGAGCTTCCTGATCGATGTCATCGATACCATATCCGTTCTGTTTGATTTTCATCTGAAGAATGGCAAGTGATGTTTCAAATTCAGGTGAGTCAATACCGACGGAAAGACCGCTTGAGAACCTGCTGATCAGACGTTCCTCCAGCCCTTTGATTTCCTTAGGCTGTCTGTCGGATGCGATACATATCTGTTTCCTGTTGGTAACCAGTTCATTGTATATGGTAAAGAAGACTTCATGTGATTTCTCCTTGCCCGCAAGGAACTGAATGTCATCCACCAGGAGAAGATCAACAGAATACATGAACTGTTTGAATTCATCAATTTTATTATCGCGGATCGCATTGACTACAGTTTCCACGAATTTCAGAGATTCCGTATAATAAACCTTTTTTGAAGGATCTGCCTTCTGGACATAGTTGGCAATTGCCATCAGAAGATGCGTCTTGCCAAGACCGGAATTTCCGTAGATAAAGAGAGGATTCCAGAATTTTCCGGGATTCAGGGCGCACGCAAGAGAAGCAGCGTGGGATTCCCTGTTGCAGTCACCGACAACAAAGTTTTCAAAGGTACGGTCGGCCTGCACCGGCATGGATTTAAAATCATTATCGAAATAGTCTTTGGCGGAGAACAGATTTTCTTTAACGGGAGTCTCATTCGGTGTATGTATTTCCACGATCATTTTCTGATCAGTGGAAAGTACGTCGGTCATACTGTGTTCAATCAATTCGGTCTGACTGATCAGAATCTGCTTGGAAATGATATTTTCCGCAATGATGATCGCTTTCTCATCTGTCAGACTGTATAAAGTACACCCCGAATAGAATGTTTCGATTACATTCGGATCGACAATCTGATTTGTTCTCATATATTGAAGAATACTGTTCCAGACTTCGGATAAGTATTGATCTCGGTCATATTTCATTGGACTACCTGCCTGTCGCAAAATGCATAAATGTGTATTGTTATTGTAAACAGCAGGAGAATGAAAATCCACATGTAAATTGTTGATAATTTTTTTCTCCACATATCAGAATATAAGAAAAAAGCTTATTATTACTGGATATATCGAAGTTTTCCACTGTTTTCCACAAAATTACAAAAGTGGATAAAATGTGGAATACTTTTCAACAATGTAGAAAAATCGGAGAAAAGTGGAAAATCCGTTGATTTTCATAAGAAACAAACAATTTTCAAACATCAAAAAAGCTGAAAGTTTTCATTGTTTTTTATGTTTCACACTGTTTTCAACATTGTGGAAAAGTTTCATTGTTATATTGTTTCTTTCATGTGGAAAAGACTTTGTTAAATAATTCCGTTCCTTAACTTTTTCCACAAAAAAATCCGGCATTTCTACCGGACTTTTACACATTTCAGTTTTCTTCGTCAGCCTGATATCTGATGCAGATATGTCTTCTGCTTCCTTCACCCTCGGATTCGGTTCTGATATTGTGCCATTCATTCAGTGTTTTATGAATGACCTTTCTTTCGTCGTTGGGCATCGGATCAAGTTCGACATCAACTTTGGATCTCTGTACCTGGCGGGCGATTCTCTTTGCCATGGAACGGAGTTTGGAATAACGTTCTTCCTTATAATGATTGATATCAATCAGGACATCAATTCTCTTGTTGAACTCGGAATTAACCGCAGCTCTTACGATTGTGTTGAATGCGGCGAGTGTCTTTCCCATTTTGCCGATCAGTACCGCATTGTTGTCAGCGTTGAGGTTAACAACGAATCCGTCTGTTCTTTCTTCAATCGCAACTTCAATATCCTGATCAATGCTGGTAAAGAAATTTCCGAGATAGTCAAACAGGAATTCCTTAACATCTTCCATCGTGAATACGTCAGCGCTGACGGAATTGCCGATTCCGAGCAGACCTTTTTTTTCTTCCGTAACCGAATACTGAAGATCTTCAACTGCACAGCCTTTATCCTCAGCAGCTTTAGCCAGAAGTTCTTCCAATGTTTTTGCTGTATAGTTTGTCATCTTCCGTATCCTTTCTTTGCAGTCATATCCTTACTGTCAATTACCTTCTGAACAATAATCGTCTTTAATACATTTACAAGTGAATTGATTGACCAGTATAGCGACATGGCAGCCGGCCATGAGAAACCGAAGACCAGGATCATCAGAATCATCGAATACTGCATCATGTTGTTTTCTTCCTTCTCGGGAGGACGTCTGTGTGTCTTCTTTGCGATCTCCGCTTCCCTTCTCTTCTGAAGGATGGAAGGAATCTTAATTGAAAGAACCTGACATACAGCCATGAAGGCAAACAGAACGAGATACATCCAGCTTGCTGAGTTACCTGCAAGAGCTTCCTGCAGACCCTGCATCGGGGAAGTCTGAAGATTCATACCGAGGAATGTTCCGGTCTGAACAGCATAGGAACGCTGTACGGCATAGAAGATTGCCATGATGACAGGCAGCTGAATGAATGTAACCAGCAGCATCGATGCCGGATTAATATCATATTTCCGGAACAACTGCTGCTGTTCCGCAGCCATTCTCATTTTCGAGTTTTCGTCGTCTCTGCCTTCATACTTTCTTTCGATTCTCTTGATTTCAGGCTGAATCATCTGCATCTTCTGCTGTGCGATCTGAGAATTGATCGTGGCAGCTGAGAGAGCACCCTGAACAAGGATCGTAACTACGGCAATACCGCCGCCGACACCGATGTAAGGCGTCAGGTGATTGATCAGCCATGCAAGCGGATAAACGAAGATGGCGCTGAACCAGTTCTCTTCCTTGAATACTTCCACAAAGCTGGTTCTTACTGTAAATCCTTCTACAGGCTCATTCCAGATATAAATCACGTTGTTATTGGCATCTCTTGGTATTGATGCACAGCCGGTGGCTGTAAGTACAATTACTGCGAAGAATACCAGAACAAGCAGTTTCTTTGTACGGGAACTTAACTTCATATATTCTCCTTATAGAAATAACTATTACATTTTAGCTTTTATAAGCAATTTTTCCAATATATTTTTATTTGTCTCAAAACTGTTGTCTTTAAAGGAAAATCTGACGATTAAAACAGCGTCAAAAGGACATGTTTTGAAATCAATCAGATCCTGACACATCATACGTACCTGACGCTTAAGTTTGTTTCTGACTACGGCATTGCCGATTTTTTTTGACAGTGAAATTCCGATTCTGGCCTCATCTTCCTTCTTTGGCTGATAGTACATAATAAAGGAACTGCTTACTGCTTTTTTCCCTTTGTGAATGAGTACCTGGAATTCCTGACTTTTCCTGACTCTGTTAACCTTTTTCATATTCGTAAAAAAAAACCACCGTCCGGTGGCTTTTAAGCAGATAATACCTTTCTTCCCTTGGCACGGCGTCTGTTGATTACCTTACGTCCGCCGACAGTAGCCATACGGGCTCTAAAGCCATGTGTAACTTTGGTCTTTTTCTTGCTTGGCTGGTATGTTCTCTTCATTCATGCCACCTCCAATTTTTATACATGTAGAAAACAAGTGCGCTAATATAATAAGCGCGGCAATTTGAAATGTCAATAAAATACATGAATTACATCTGTGAAAAAATACTGTTTTTAGTATAATGTTCATTACTTGAAAGAACAGCGGAAACCGCTGAAATCTTTCAGAACGTAATCAGATGAGGTGAACGAAATGATCTTAAATATAGTGTTATATATCATGATTGCCTACATGGTCATTAATATTTTCCGCAGTTCAAGGAATAACAAACAGAACAAGCTGCTTGTAGGAGTGATCAATTCCATTCAGGATCAGGATGAGTTTTTCCGTAAGGCTGACGAACTGATTGAATCCGCGGAAAGCGCTCTGTATATAAATAAGGGAAAGGTACTGAAGCTCTGGGGTGCCGCATATCATAATAAGGATGATATGTTTCGGGAAGTACTGAATGACTTGAATCCGGAGGATCTGATTATCCGTCAGAAAGGATCCCCTTCCATCATCAGTTCGGAGGATTCCTTCTTCTATCTCTTCCTGGCAATTCCGAATATTCTCGAAGCAAAAGGAAAGAGAGATCTGCGCGAGCTGCTGGGTGAGAAGATGACGGCTGTGGCAGAGGAATTAAAGAACCAGATGGTTGTTCTTCTTTCCGCTGAATGTGACAAGTATTACAGAAATGAAGCAGACAGAGGTATGGCTTTCTATGAGAAGGTCCTCGAAGGAGATTACGAAGGTGTTGATTATTCAAAGAATCTGATCGGTCTTTATAAAATGATCTGCTCTGCCATGGCTGCCAAGCTGTATGAGGAAGAAGGCAATACAGAGAAGTACGAAGAAATGATGGATATGGTCAGACGGTTTGCGGAAACAGGCGTCGGTCAGAGATGGCTTGCCGGCATCGGTCTTCATGTGGAAGCGGAAAAAGAAGTGACAGCTGAAGAAGAAAATACTGCAGTGGAAGAACCAGTATCCGAAGATACCGCCGAAGAGGAAGCGTCAGAAGACGGAGAAGCAGAATGAAACTGATTGTCGGATTGGGAAATCCCGGCCGGGAATACGAAAAAACAAGACACAACAGCGGTTTTATGGCAGCGGATCTTCTGGCAGACCGTCTCGGTGTGAATATTTCCACGGAAAAATGGAATGCCCTTACGGCTTCTGTCAGAATTGAAGGAACACCGGTCCTTCTGATGAAGCCTCTGACATATATGAATCTTTCGGGAAGCGCGGTATCGCAGGCAGTCAGTTATTTTAAGATCCTGCCTGAGGATATCCTGATCATGCATGATGACATGGATCTGCCGACCGGATCTGTCAGAATAAGGAAAAAAGGATCTGCCGGCGGACAGAAAGGCATGAAGTCCATTATTCAGTCACTCGGAACGGATGAAATCGCAAGAATCCGGATCGGCGTGGGACACAGTAAAAGAGGAGATCATGAAGTCGTTCCCGACTGGGTCCTCTCCCCTGTCCCGAAGAGTGAACAGGACATTTTCGAGCGTTCCCTCAGGAACTCGGCGGAAGCAGCGTATGCATGGGTAAATGAGCCTATGGATATCGTCATGCAGAAATACAACATCAAAATCGTACCGGAAAGTGAGCAGAAAGATTGAAACATAACCAAATGCCGGAATGGCTTTTCAGGGAACTTGAGAACAATAAGGCCGTAAAAATGCTTGATCAGGGAAAGAAGGAAATCCCTTATACTTCTTTGATTCAGGAAGCGCTTATCATCGCTGTCTCCTATCTGAAAAAGCCCAGACCGATTCTTGTAATAAAAAACAACTTATATCAGGCACAGAATCTTTATGAAAGAATCTCCGCATTTCTTGATGAAAGTTCCTGTGCTCTTTTTGGCGCGGATGAGTCTCTGAGAGTCGCTGCCATTGCGGCGAGTCCGGAACTGACAGCGCTGAAGACAGAGACACTGTCCTCTTTGATCAATCACCCGGAACAGGTAGTCATCA
Source organism: uncultured Erysipelotrichaceae bacterium (assembly GCA_902766435.1). GTDB lineage: Bacteria > Bacillota_I > Bacilli_A > Erysipelotrichales > Erysipelotrichaceae > Bulleidia. The sequence goes on from CACXDM010000031.1 coordinate 29,409, forward strand.
CCTCTCCGAGCGCCCTTCTGCGCCACCTTCCCCTGCCGGAACAGTTTAAAGCCGGATGCATCAGGCTTAAGACGGGAGATGAAGCGGATATGTCCGCAATACGGTCAGCCCTTCTCAGCGGCGGGTATCAGCAGGCAGCGCATATTGACCATCCTCTTACGTTTGCTTCAAGAGGCGGAATTATTGATGTATATTCGATCAATTACGCGGAGCCGGTGAGAATTGAGTTCTTTGGCACGGAAATCGAATCCATCCGTTTTTTCGATCCCGCAACACAGAAAACGGTCAGAACAACCGAGGAAGTGGAAATCGTTCCGGCATCCGATGTGATATTCACAGATGATCAGATCAGTGAAATAATCACAAAAACGAAGGGACTGTACAAAGACGGAATGATACCGTCCGAAATCGAATCGGATTTCAATGCGATGAAAAATCACATCTTCGACCATAAGATGTATTCTTATATGGCCCTGCTTTCCGAAACGGCGGGAATCTGGGACTATATGAATTTTCCGATGGTCATCTATTCCGACGAGAAGCTGATCAGTGAATCTGCGAAGAATCTGAATCAGGAAACCGTTTCCTATATTCAGGAAATGGTTCAGGAAGGAAAAATGATTCCGAAATTTGCGGTCTGGCATGAATATGAACGCATTGCGCCGGGATGCAGAAAAATCGAAGAAAACCCCTTTTCCGAACTTGAAACAGGGATTGAAGAAATCCATCTGCCGGGAGATACGCTGGATTTCAGGCTGAAAATCATCAGAAATGATGAGAGAGCCGTGCTTTCCGTCACGGATAAGGAACTGCTCAGAATCAAAACAGCCTGCGCGGAAATGAAAATACCGGTAAAGATCCTGAATCAGGAAGATGAACCGGCTGAAGGAATCAATCTGTTTAAAAAAAACATAACGCAGGGATTCCATATTGTCAGCAGCGATATCAAAGTCTATACATCATCGGAACTGTTCGAAATCCGTCATCATAAAGGCAGATATGAGAATAAGTTCCGGAACGCCGAAGTGATCGATCACTACGATGATCTGAACGCCGGAGATTATGTTGTGCACTCACAGTACGGTGTCGGACAATTCATTGGAATTGAAACAATAGAGATTCAGAGTGTCAAACGGGACTTCCTCAAAGTCGTATATCGAGGCAATGCCGAACTGCTTGTTCCGCTTGAACAATTCAGACTTGTCCGTAAGTTTGTTTCCCGTGAAGGTGTTGTGCCGAGACTGAATAAGCTTGGCACAAATGAATGGGAGAAGACGAAGAAGCGTCTGGAAGAAAACGTAAATGATATCGCGGAAAGACTGATCAATCTTTATTCGAGCCGTGAGCAGCATATCGGTTTTGCGTATTCACCGGATAATGAAATGACCGTCGAATTCGAGAATGCTTTCCCTTTTGAGCTGACGCCCGACCAGGAAAAGGCAGTGAAGGATATTAAAAAGGATATGGAAAGTGACAGGCCGATGGACCGTCTGGTCTGCGGGGATGTCGGATTCGGTAAGACGGAAGTTGCGGTCAGAGCATCGTTTAAAGCAGTTTCAGACAATAAACAGACAGCTGTTCTTTGTCCGACGACGATTCTTGCCGAACAGCATTACCGCACATTCTCCAAGCGGTTCAGTGAATTCCCGGTAACGGTACGTGTACTTGACCGTTTTGTTCCGGCAAATGAGCAAAAGCAGATTATCCGTGATCTTAAGGACGGGAAAGTGGATATTCTGATCGGTACGCACCGGATTCTGTCGAAGGATATTGTCTTTAAGGATCTCGGTCTGCTTGTGATTGATGAGGAACAGCGTTTCGGTGTCGAACACAAGGAAAAGATCAAGGAGCTGAAAAACGGAATCGATGTACTGGCGCTGAGTGCCACGCCCATTCCGCGTACGCTGCAGATGAGTCTGATCGGAATCCGTTCACTGTCGCAGCTGGAAACACCTCCTTTGAACAGATACAGCGTTCAGACATATGTTGTGGAAAAAAACAACAACCTTGTGGCGGATGCGATTCAGAAGGAACTGGCAAGAAACGGACAGGTCTTCTATCTTTACAACAATATCGAACGGATTTACAACACAGCGAGAACACTGCGGCACATGCTGCCGTCGGCGAGAATCGGTATCGTTCACGGACAGATGGACAGAAATGACATTGAGGATGTCATGCTGAAATTCACTTCCCATGAACTGGATGTTCTCGTATGTACCACAATCGTTGAAAACGGAATTGATATTCCGAATGTGAATACGATCCTGATAGATAATGCCCAGGACTTCGGTCTTTCACAGATCTATCAGATCAAGGGAAGAGTCGGCAGATCTGACAGAATCGCGTATGCGTATCTTCTGGTACCGCCCAACCGGCAGCTCAGTGAAGTGGCTCAGAAGAGACTGCAGGCAGTCAAGGAATTCGCGCGTCTGGGAAGCGGGTATAAAATTGCGATGAGGGATCTGACAATCCGCGGCGCCGGTAATCTTCTCGGTTCGAATCAGTCCGGTTTTATCGATACTGTAGGTATTGATATGTATATTGAAATGCTGGAGAACGCAATTCAGAAAAAGAAGACCGGCAGTGAACTTCACAAGGAACCGGAAAAACGGGCCAATATCAGAAAATCGAGTTTTATTCCGGAGAACTTTGCCGCGAATGACTATGACAAACTGGATATGTATCAGAGGATCGATACAATAGAGACGGTTAAAGAACTGAAGGAATATAAGGATGATGTTATTGACCAGTACGGCAGACTGCCGAAGGAAGTCAGTACTCTGTTTGAAAAGAGACACCTGGATATTCTGCTGAATGATCCGGCAGTACACAGTTACCGGGAAACGAATGATCACAGTGAGGTAACATTCTCCACATTGTTTTCTTCATCGGTGGATGGTGTCAGGCTGTTTGAGAGTTTTACGAAAATATCAAGAGACATCACCATCAAATATACGAACGGTACGATTATCGCAATGATACCCAAGTCAAAGAATTATGTTCTTGAAACAGCGGAAGTGATCGAAAAAGCAAAGGAGTCTGTCAGAAAATGAGAATTGATAAGTATCTGAAGGTTTCCCGTATCATGAAACGGCGGACAGTTTCCAAGGAACTGGCGGCCAATGACAGAGTAGAAATCAACGGCAAAACCGTTAAACCCTCACATGAAGTAAAACCGGGTGATATTGTAGCTGTTACATACGGCAGCCGCAGACTTGAAGTCAGGGTGCTTTCCGTACAGGAAGCCAAACGGAAAAAGGACGCGGTTGAAATGTATGAGGTGATTTCCGAATCCAGAATCGAAGAGCCCGAGTATTGAATGAGAGAGTCAAAAGTGTTATAAAGAGAGATACCCGGAGAAGGAAATGGCACAGAAGAAGAAAAAGACAAAAAGAAGAAAACTGACGCCGATTGTACGCCTGTTATGTCTGGTAATGATAGGGTTATCCTGTTTTATGCTGTATCAGGTAGGGACAGAGGTCTTAACGACAGTGAGACTGTCCCGGGAACTGGATCAGGTAAAGGAAAAACTGCAGGAAGTACAGGATGAGAATATGTATCTGCTGGAAGAGCAGGAAAAGCTTCAGGACCCTGATTATGTCGAGAATTATGCCCGCGGCAATTATATGCTTTCCAAAGATGAAGAACAGATCTTCTACTTTCCGGAAGACAGTGACAAATAAGCCTGCGGGCTTTCATTCTTTTGGTGGGAGAGAATTGTAATATGAAGAAAAAGATTTTGCTGATTCCATGCCTGGCAATGATGCTCAGCGGCTGTAATCAGGTCATAGATTATCTGATACCGGATCCTGTTGAGGAAAGCGCGGCCCCGGAGGAAGAAAAAAAAGAGGAAGTATCCGAAACAAAGGAAGTCAGCCTTCATCCTGATGAAGTGACGGAATACGACAAAAAGGCCATAACATCTTTGATTAATCAGGATCTGAAACAGAAATACGGCAAAGGCAACTATGTGACGGTAAAAGAAGAAGAGATTGTCTTTGAGAAAAAAGACAGTGTGATTACCGCAAGAGGAAACTACACCTATTCGGAAAACGGTGTCAGAGATACGGTTCCGTTTGAGTATCAGTATCAGGATAACAACGTCGAATACGTCAATATGAATGCCGAAGCAGGAGACGGAGTTGATCCGGTGGATACCCCGAACCCGAAACCTGATCTCAGCGGACAGACACCGAACAAGGTATATGATTTCTCCTGTGCTTCAGGTATTCAGATCACGACCGGACACACCGGAAGCGGGGAGGTTCTGGTACGGATCATGGATACGGACGGCAAGGAAGTCAAGGAAGTTGTCAATAAAAGCGGTGAATTCAATGATACAACCAATGTAGAGCTTGACGGCGGTCAGTATCAGATCTGGATTACGGCAACTGACGGAAACTGGAGTCTGTATTACAGCTCCTACTGAAAAAGGATCTCACCGGATCCTCACAGCAGTACAATATGAGCAGCAGTATGAATGACATACCGCTGTTTTTTTTACGGTTTCAGCCTTTTCTGAGTTCATCCAGAACCGGCGAGATATAATCGTTGAAGATCTGATTCAGTCTCAGACCTGTATCTGTAAGAGAATGATTTTCATCCGTACCCTTGCGGACCATCATCGACTGATAATCAAGCAGAAAGTCTTCGAATTTTTCGTTCTGAAGATCAAATGAAACGTCTTCTCCCATGTACTGGATCCGGACAATGTACCGATCCAGGCCGTCATAATTATTTTTGATAAAGGTATAGTCTTTCATCGGCATTTCAATCTGAATCACAGTACGCACCATCCTTTCTGAAAACATTATATTACTTTTTTCATATGCCGACATACATTATAATTTCCGCTCCGGTTTACAGGAACTGTTTTTCCCGTAAGATGAAGGGCGGCAAAAGAGATAATTTACGCAATATCGCCGCAAAACCAGAACATGAGAATATGCTGATAAATACTGCATTTTTTCGTGTTTTTCCGCTTTTTGACTGTCAAAGACCGGATGAGTATATTTACGGGAAAACGGTTGAAAAGATAACGGATAATAGAACAACATATGGTAGAATGTATAAAGATACACAAGGAGAAAAAAGATGATGAAACATAAAATAACAGCTGTTTTATCTGTTTTCTGTCTTCTGGCAGCAGGATGTTCCTCAGCTGCACCTGAAGCTTCCGCATCATCCGCAGCATCTTCATCAACTGCAGCGGTAGGGGACAGTGAACAGAAAATGGTTCTTTCGGGAATCACGTTTCCGACAGGTGACTTAGGCGCAAAGATCCAGATTCAGGATCCGAAGGAACTGACAGAGGAAGAAACGGCAGAAGCGGAAAGAGCCAGCAGAGCTTACGTGCCCGGTCCGGAAAGCTTCCTGAAAAACAAAGCGAAGGACTATTACTATTATTCTCAGCTTGATGCTGAGGCAAAGGGAATCTATGATGCTCTGTATATGGTGGCGGATGATCCCGTCAGTCCGGATAATATTGTCATTTATTCCACGGACCTTGATCCCAAGTCTGATGAATTCATGCTTGAAATGTACCGGGCATACTACGGAATGCTGTATGATCATCCGGAACTTTTCTGGCTGTATAACGATACACTGGCATCCATCGGATACGATATTCCGAGATTCAATTCCCAGCAGGGCAAGAATGATGTCTATTTCAGAATGATCACACCCTACAATGACTTCGAAAAGGATATGACGAAGTTCAATGAGGCTGCTGATCAGTTCCTTGCGGATATCGATCTTACCGGATCTGATGAACAGATTGCCAGAGCCATTCATGACAAGCTGATCAATACGGTCAGATATGATCTGGAAGTCATGGAAAAGAATCTGGGTGAAGATCTGGCGCATACCGCATACGGCGCACTTGTCGGCAACAGCCGCGGTGAAGCGAATACGGCAGTCTGCGACGGATACTCTCTTGCATATGAATATCTGCTTCAGCAGGCGGGCATGGAAGTTTCCGTCCTGATCGGAATCGCCGGAAATGACGAAGAAACAGCAGGCGGACATGCCTGGAGTATTGCCAAGATCAACGGCGAATGGAAAGAAATCGATTCGACATGGGATGACATGGGTACTCTTGAAGAGGAACTGGAAGCCTACAAGGGAGACATGGTTTACGACTATTATAAGGAAGCGCTGAATGATGAAGCATATCGTGACAGTATCGAGCACTATCTCTTTGGCATCTCCACTTCAGCAATGAAAAACTATGATCCGGGCAATAATTACGTTTATGACAGTAAAGACGGTCTGTATGAGTATTCACTGGTCGGACCTTCTGTCCATCTGAGAGCATCCGAGATCACCGGCTGGGAGCCGTATGATCAGGTTGTCTCAATGGCACCTACTGCAAACTGATCCCGTTACCGGAAGACTGAGAGTTTTCCGGTTTTTTTTACACTGGGAGGAGATTAAGATGAAACGAATCACAGGAATATTAATCAGTTCAGCACTGTTTATGGCAGGTTGTTCCCAAACGGCATCTGTGTCTTCCGCCGGAGGGGAAACGGCCGCAGTGCAGACGCAGCCGAAGCTGGAGATACTGGAAGATCAGGATCATTCGGATTACAGCAGAGCGGCGGAACAGAAAATCCAGATGCATGATGCGGCGGACTCCCGTCTGTTTTCCTCTTCCAATCTGAAGGTAACACCGGAAAAAGAGTATACGCTGATGGTCTATATTGTCGGTTCAAACCTGGAAAGCAGATATGGGGCGGCATCCAAGGATATCGATGAGATGAAGACCTCCGGATTTGATTTCGACAAGAACAATCTGATCGTCTATACCGGCGGAAGCAGAAGATGGAACAGCAGTATTCCGAATACGAAAAACAGCGTAATTGATCTTTCAAAAGAAGAAGAGATCATGATCTCCGCCCAGACGGAGAATACCGCGGATATGGGTGCTTCGGAAACATTGTCGGAATTCATCAATTTCTGTACGGAAACATATCCGGCAAAGCACTACGGACTGATTCTCTGGGATCACGGCGGAGGGCCGTTATGGGGTTACGGCAGTGATGAACTTTTCAGCAATGACAGTCTGATCCTTGAGGAAATGAAAAAGGCGATGGACAGTACAATCTTCGCCGGAGAAAAGAAACTGGACTTTGTCGGTTTTGACGCATGTCTGATGGGAACACTGGAGAACGCAAATCTCTGGAGCAGCTATGCCGGTTATTTTGTCGGCTCGGAAGAACTGGAAGCCGGTGACGGATGGGACTACAGCTTCCTGAAGGTTGTCAATGAGACCGATGATCCGAAGGAGATCACCTCCGCAATCGTCAATGCGTACGGAAGTTACTATGAAAACAATCAGACGGAGTTTTATGCACCGGACGCAACACTTGCGGCTGTGGATCTGAGTCAGGTTCCGGCAGCGGTTAATGCCGTAAATGCTCTGATGGAAAAGATGAATCAGGATATCGGTGAGGGGTATTACGCGGAACTGAATCAGGCAAGGGCAAATACAAAAGCGTTCGGACTCAGCGCTGCCAGCGGAAAGGAAAACGCATATGATCTGATCGATCTGAAACATCTGGCAGAGAATCTTTCAGACAGATATCCAGAAGAAACAGCGAACATCATCAATACACTGAGTCAGATGGTAGTCAGTGAATCGACGAATATTGATCATACCGGAGGACTTTCCATTTATCTGCCCGGAGACAACAGTGAACTTGCCGGACTGGCAGATGAGCTGTATACGGAAGAAACCGTTCTTTCGGCGCCGTATAAGAATTTCGTCAATGCATATAAGGAAGAATGGCTCAGCGGCGGTAAGAATGAGTGGACGCTTGAACCGATTGTCGTTTCCGATGATGAACTGACACTGCAGCTGAGTGAGGAACAGAGAAAGAATACTTCAGCGGCGTACTATACGATCCTGCTGAGGAATTCCTTTGGCGGATATGCGATGACAACATGCAATGTCAGGATTCAGCCGGACGAAAACGGTGTCCTGCATATTCCCGCTGATCCGTATCTGATGACAGCGAAAACGGATATGGAAGAATCCCCGGTTCCTTGGGCCTGTCTGCAGCAGGAAACAAACGAAAAAGAAACAAGCTACCAGACGCTGAGGACATATCTTTCCACCGGACATGAGTTTACCGACTTTGACATAAATACGGACGAACTTGTCACGATTACCGTAAAAAACACAAACGGAGAAGAAACGACGACCATACAGGATATCAGCTCGGCTGCCGGCTCTGCCTGGCTGGCGGGAAAAGGATCCATTGACGTTTCCCATTATGAGACAATCATCGACACCGGCGGAATGTCCAGACAGCCTTCCAGAGATGAAAACGGGAATATGAAACCGTTCTTTGAATGGAATTCTTCAGGATATGTCTTCTATCCGCTGAGTATTGACAACAGCTTTGAATTCATCATGAAACGGGCTTCGGAGTATGAAAGAGAGTTTATCTGTCAGGTATGTCTGAAAGACGTCAACGGCAATATTCACGCCAGTGACTATGTTGATCTGCCGAAGAAGGAAAGTAATGCGGAGTATGCGGATGTATCCACCGAATCCGGTACACTCACATTCCTGCTGTCTGAGGATGCGGCTGAACTGACGCAGTACACAGGTGAAGATACGGAACTTCAGATTCCGGAAGAGGCAGAAGGAAGACCGGTAACGGTTATCGGAAGATACAGCTTCTCCGGCAATGAAACACTGGAAAGCATAACGGTACCCGGGTCGGTATCGGTCATCGCAGACGGAGCGTTCAACGGACTGCACAACCTGAAATCAATTGACCTTGGAAAAGGTGTGAAAACGATTGAAATGAGTTCATTTGCGGGATGTACTTCTCTGGAAAGCATCGTGTTTCCGGAAGGTCTCGAACAGATCGGCAGAGCAGCGTTTAAGAACTGCGGACTGAAAACAGTTGAAATACCCGGAAGTGTAATCAAGATCGGATCGATTCCTTTTTCCGAAAATGAGAATATGAAGGAAATCACTGTCAGCGGCAGGAATAAGAATTATAAATCAGCTGACGGGGTCCTTTTCACAAAAGACGGAAAGGTACTGATTCAGTATCCCACAGGAAAAACCGGATCTTATCAGATTCCGAAAGGGACGGAAACGATCGGATACGGCGCATTTGCTCTTGCGGGCATAGATGAAGTCACTTTCCCGGAAACGCTGAAATCGATTGAAAATGACGCGTTCTTTGAATGTTATAAGCTGAAATCTCTGAGACTTCCGGAAAGTCTGGAAAGCATCGGCGATCTGGCTTTCGGCGAGATGCGGTTTCTGGGATCATATGAAAACGGAGAAACATATTTTGAGTCCGTTTATATCGGAGAAAATGTTGATTATATCGGAACAGACGCATTTACCGCGCTGAATCACGGAAAATTCGAGGTCAGTGAGAAAAATCAGAAATATGCCTCTTTAGGCGGGTTTATCACAAACAAGGCAAAGGATACGATTCTTTGCACTCCGATGGGTATGGACAAGATTATCCGGATTCCCGATGGAATCACAACTCTGACGAAGGATATTTTCTACACATTGGACGAAGATACGGAATTCATCGTTCCGGACTCCGTATTCCGTTTTTCTGAAAGAGCATTCCCTTATACTGTTTCCTCATCGGAAGAAACCGGTGAATACACGGATGTATATAAAACCGTCATTCACTGTAATCCGGGATCGGCAGCTGAGGAATACGCCGAAACATACGGTATAGCCTGTGATCACAATACAGATCCGGAAGACATGACGTACGAACTGAAAGTCACGGAGACGGATGAAGAAAACATCGTCTACCGTCTGTATAAAAAACATGCGGTTCTGCTCAGATACAGAAAAGCGGCGGATCAGGGTGTTCTTGAACTCCCGGCTGAACTGGAAGGTGTGCCCGTTACCGGACTGCAGGCCCCTGACTATGACGAATATAACGGATATTCAGCTTCCACAAACGCGCAGATACTGCAGATTCCTTCAACAATCGAAAGTATCGATCCCGGGTTCCTGACGGATTATTACAATCTGAAGGAAATCAGAACAGACGAAGAAAATCCCGCCTATACTTCAATTGACGGAATTCTGTATTCAAAAGACGGGAAGCAGCTGATCTGTTATCCGTCCTTCAAAGAAGGTACAGAATATACTGTGCCGGAAGGAACAGAAGAGATCGGTGAGAATGCGTTCAACATCAGTAATCTGACGAAAATCAACTTTCCGGACAGTGTAGTAAAGATCGGAGAAGCGGCATTCCAAAGCAGCGCCCTTACAGACATTACCTTCGGATCCGGTCTGAAAGAAATCGGTAAGAGCGCGTTCAGCGGCTGTAAGCTGAAGCGTATTGATCTGCCGGAAGGACTTGAACGGATCGGAGATTATGCATTTGACCTTTCCGCCGAAACGGAAGAGTTCCGTCTTCCCGACTCTTTGAAATACGCAGGTGATTACTGTTTCGATGTAAGCTATGATTCGGTGTTTGAACTGGATACGGTCCGGATCGGCCCGAATCTGAAACTCGGATACAATACATTCCAGAATCTGAAATTCAATGCATACGAAGTAAGTGAAGAGAATCCGTACTATATTGTAAAAGAGGGAAGTCTCTTCTCAGCAAATGGAAAAGAGCTGATTAATGTACCGACGAATTCGGCCGGTGAATACCATATTCCGGAAGGAACGGAAACAGTCGGATACAGCGCGTTTGAGAACTGCGACAATGTGACGGATATCTACTTCCCCGCATCGGCAGTCTCAGTCGGCGGCGCCACAAGGAAGAATTACACAACGGATGAATACTACTATACGATTCACTGCCCTGAAGGCAGCGAGATCGCAAAACAGCTTGATGCCAAGGGTATTCCCTGGGTTGCTTCCGAATAAAAAAAAGAATTCCCAGCGGGAATTCATACAGGCAGGGTTAGAAATTCTGCCTGTTTTTCTGTTCCAGATCGAGAAGGAAAGTCTTCCGCTGAAGGCCTCCGGCATAACCGGTCAGCTTTCCGTCTGCGCCAATTACCCTGTGACAGGGAATAATGATGGAAACGGGATTTCTCCCAACGGCGTTACCGACAGCCCGGGCAGATGTCCTTTTCTCCGGATGGGCAGCGGAAATTTCCCGGGCAATATCACCATAGTTTACGGTTTTGCCATAAGGAATTTTCAGTAATTCCCGGAGTACTTCTTTCTGAAAAGGGGAAACACTCGGGTTCAGCGGCGGCGTAAACCCGGGATCACGGCCGGAGAAATACAGATCCAGCCAGCTGACAGCTTCATCAAGAAACGGATGAGACTGGTATATTCTTTGATCCGAAAGACCTCTGCCATAATACTTCTGGTTCTCAAACCAGAGACCGGTCAGTCCCTCATCATCGCAGGCAAGCAGTATTTTCCCGATCACGGAATCATAATCTCTCAGATAATTCATCGTTGTTCTCCGGAATGATCATAACATGAATCCCCGGTTTATCCCTTATAATGGTTTCGTGAAGGGAAGAAAGATATGAGACAGAATCTGCATACGCATTCCACATACTGCGACGGGAAAAACAGCATCCGCGATATGATTGAAACGGCAATTGAAAAGAAATTTGATATTCTCGGCTTTTCCGGACACGGCTATATGCCCTTGGACAACTGTTCGATGTCAGTGGAAAACACCCGTAAATACATTGCGGAAGTAACCGCAATGAAAGAAGAATATAAAGACAGACTGACAATTTTCCTCGGTGTTGAGCAGGATGTGCTGAACAGGGTGATGGTAAAGGAACCGTTTGATTTCATTATCGGATCCTGTCATGAGATGATTCATGAAGGGCAGATTCTGCCGATTGACTATAACCGGGGAATCATGGAATTTATGACCGACGTTTGGTATGGAGGAGACTTCAGAGTACTGGCGAAGGAATACTATACGATGATCCGGAAAATGAAGGAATGGGATGAAGTGGATATTGTCGGTCATCTGGATCTGATTACCAAATACAATGAAGATGAATCATTTATATCCTTTACGGATCCGGCATATATAAAAGAGGCATGCGATACAGTTGATGCCCTGAAGGATAAGATATTTGAAGTAAATACCGGCGCAATCGCCAGAGGATACCGGAAGACACCGTACCCGCATATTTCACTTCTGAAGTATATGAAAGAAAAAGATGTGCGTATCTGTCTGAACAGTGACTGTCATAATATGGATGATCTGGACTGCTTCTATAACGAATCATTGGAAATGATCCGTGCCTGTGGTTTTAAATCAATGTCCGTCCTGGGAGAAGACTGGTTTTATGAAGAAGACATCGACAGTTTCTTCTGATCACAAAAGTGCAGTAAGGGAAAGAATAAGTATATCGGCAAGAGGAACGACAATGGTATCATTGCCGTTTTTGCTTATCAGTTCACTGAAGGCGGAAACAAGACCGGTTAAAAGAGAAATCAGAACAGCAGGAATGAGGGAATATCCGGAAAAAAGCAGAAGACAGATCAGACAAGATGGAAATGCTACGGCAAACATAGCGGCAGTTCCTTCCCATGATTTATTGGGATCCGAAAAAGGAAGTCTGACTTTATGCTTACCAAACGGTCTGCCGATCCATGCGGCTGCGATATCTCCGAATCCCCATGCCATACATGCAGTGATCAGTATATACGGTCTTTTCATCACACCGAGGCAGAATGCAGTAAAGGCAGCCTGAGACAGGAACAAAAGAAGCAGGCTGTTTTTTACTTCTCCCGGACGTTTTTCCACGAACAGATCACCGTAAATATTAAGATGTTCCGCAATTGAAAGCGCCGGCCAGACAACTGCCGCAAACAGAATCAGCGTCAGTGTATCAGGGAGCCATCCTTCCCCGGTCAAGGCAATATAGACAGGAGAAGTAAAGGCTGCGATATGCAGAAGCTTACGGAAGATGTTTTTCGGAATGCGGAAAAGGAAAAACAGGAGAATCAGAATCCCCGCAAAGATACCGATATAAATCAGATATCTGATAAAAGTAATCAGTGTCAGATGAAGCAGTCCGTTTTCCATCATGGATCTCCGTTATCATTTAAAACATTGTAACAAAAGAACCGGAACAGCGTATCCTTTATCAGAATGAGCAGAACGAAGATGTTCATGAACCGGAAAAACACAGAATCTGTGTAACCGGTTACAAAACCGGTTATTCATGGTATACTGAAAACAGGTGAGAAAGTCCTATGAAGAAAAAAGTCACATTTGCGGATATCGCAGCAGAGACAGGTTTTTCCAAGACTACAATTTCCAGATACTTCAATCATCCCGACACTTTGACAACCGAAAATCTGAAAATCATTGAAGATACCGTCAAGAAACTGGGCTACAGAGAAAATAAGCTGGCAAGGGTTCTTGCGAACGGCAAAAGTGAAATCATCGGGGTAATTGTTCCGACATTGTATATGCACTATTACGCTGACCTTCTTTCTCATATTCTTTCGGCAGGAGATGCTTACGGTTATAAGTTTCTCGTTTTCTGCAGTGATGAGAACAGAGAAAAGGAGAAGGGATATCTGAAAGAGCTGCTGGCATATAACATTGAAGGGCTTCTGGTTGTCAGTCATGTAACGCCGTCTCAGGAACTGGCAAAACTCGGTATTCCCGTTGTAACAATCGAACGGGAAGACAAGTATGTCAACAGTGTCAACACAAATAATTACCAGGGCGGTATTGATGCAACGACACTTCTGACGGAAAAGAAGTGTGAAGTGCTGATTCATATCAATGCCGATCTGAAAAAATGTTCTCCGGCATACGGAAGAATCAGAGGGTTCCGGGAAGTCTCGGAAACAAGCGGAACACCGTATTGTGAATATCTCAGAAAGTTCGGGAATGACTATCAGGAAATCCGCCGTGTTCTCGAGCCGGTATTTCAGGATATCGAAGAGAAGTACGCGGGCAGGAAAAAAGGTATTTTTATCTCCAACGATACAGTGGCCAACGTTTTTCTGAATATGGTAATCACGAAATACAAAATGCTTCCCGAGGAGTACTACATTATCGGTTTTGATGACTCCCCGATTTCAAGAGAGGCAGTCATCCCCTTTTCGACAATCCGTCAGGATACGACAGCGCTTGCCTATTCCGCAATGGACATTCTGGTAAAACTGATGAATGAACGGAAGAAGCGGGTTCCGGTTATTACCAAAACACTTGAACACAGAGTGATCGATACAAAAACAATCATTCGCGGGACAACTAAATAATTGTTGCAGAAAGGACAGTATGAGAGAGTGGACAACAGAGGAACGCTACCGGGAGCTGAAGAAGGAAGATCTCGGACTGCTGAAAGAACTCCATGATCAGGTCAGACAGTCACCCTGGCGGTGTGTTTTTCACGTACAGCCGGTGACCGGACTGATGGGAGACACAAACGGTTTTTCCTGTTTTGACGGAAGATGGCACTTGTTCTATCAATGGTTTCCGTATGGCGCAGTGCACGGACTGAAGCATTGGTATCATGTATCATCAACAGATCTGCTGACATGGAAAAATGAAGGCCTGGGTATCGGACCGGGAGAAATCTATGACGACAAAGGCGTATTCAGCGGAAGCGGATATCCGGAAGGGGATATTCTTTACCTTCCGTTCACGGGAAATCACCGTGATGAGAACTGGATAAGAACACCTTATCAGCTGCTGGCATACATGACAAAAGACGGCATTATTCATAAGCAGGAAGAACCGCTGTACGGTCCGGTTGACGGATATACGGAACATCAGAGAGATCCGAAGATGTTCTATCGTGAAGAGGACGGATATTATTACTATCTTCTCGGTGTGCAGAATGAGGAGAAAAAAGGAAAGTTCCTGTTGATGAAGTCAAAGCAGATTCAGAGCGGATGGCAGATCGCCGGTGAACTGAAAATCCGCGGATATGAAGACTTCGGCTTCATGGTCGAGTGTCCTGATCTGGAAAAGGTCGGCGATCAATGGCTGCTGCTGTTCTCGCCTCAGGGTCTTGAACCGCAGGGAGATGAATTCCACAACATTTACAATAATACGTACCTGATCGGTCAGATGGACTTTGATCATCTGGAATTTATTCCCGAGGGAAGAATGAAGGAGCTCGACAGAGGCTTTGACTTCTATGCTGCGCAGTGCGCCGGACAGAAGATCTGGCCGGATAAGGCAGTAATGTGCGCATGGTTCGGAGTCAGTGATTATTCATACCCTCCGGCAAACGAAGACGGATATTCCGGTCTGCAGACAATGGCAAGAATTCTAACCATTGAAGACGGCGAGCTGAAACAGCGTCCTTGTGAAGCCGCTTACAGCCTTAAGTCCGACATCGTACTGAATAAGAAAAAAGGCGAAAAAGATGTTTCCGGCAGGATGCCGAAAGCATCGGTAATCGAAGTTAAAGCGGTTCAGGGTGATGTCAGTCTCAGGCTCTGGTGCAGTGAGGACAGGCCCGGCTTTACCGTTAAATATGATGCAGCCGATAAGGCACTGGTCATTGATAAGTCAGGACTGATCAACCAGCTGAATACGGATTACGGAACCAGCCGCAGAGTCGTTCTTGAAAACGGCCTGAAGGAAATGCAGATCTTTGCGGACTGCAGCAGTATCGAAATATTTGTGAATGACGGAGAATATGTGCTCTCTGCCAGAGTATTCCCCGAAAATACGGAAAACGGCATTTACTGTGAAGGAGAGGGTGCGGAGATTTCCGTATACAATGCCGGCACAACCGTGAAAGATGACTTTGTGATCTTTCCGGAACAGGCAGAGAAATAACATCGGTTAAAAATACGCAGCCAGGCGTATCAGAAAGGAGAAAAACATGGCATTAGATTATCGTAAGTGCGCAGAAGAAATCTTCAGTCATCTCGGTGGCAAAGATAACGTAGCTTCTGCTGCACACTGTGCTACACGTCTTCGTCTTGCAATTGTTGATAATGACAAAGTTGACGTGAAGGCACTCGAAAACGTTGAAGGAGTACAGGGGGTATTCTCAAACGCGGGGCAGCTTCAGATCATCATCGGAACAGGAACAGTAAACAAGGTTTATGATGAATTCCTTGATGTCAGTGGTGTATCGGCCGGTTCAAAAGACGATGTTAAGGCAGCGGCAGCCGCCAACATGCCCTGGTGGAAGCGGATCGTAAAGACACTGGGTGACGTCTTCGTTCCGATTCTGCCGGCAATCGTCGCAGCAGGTCTTATGATGGGTCTCGTTGAGGCTCTCGGTAACGCAATTCCGTCATTCTATGGCTCGGCATGGTATGGATTCCTGGATATGGCAGCCAACACGGCGTTCGCATTCCTGCCTGTACTTGTTGCGATCAGTGCAACGAAAGTATTCGGCGGAAATGAATTCCTCGGTGCCGTCATCGGTCTGATGATGGTTCACCCTGCTCTCACAAACGGCTGGAACGCAGCTGCGGGTTATGAAGTATGGTATCTGTTCGGTCAGGGAATCAAGATCGGCGGCTATACATTAGGTCAGATAAATCAGTTGGGTTATCAGGGTCACGTCATCCCGGTTGTCATTGCAGTCTGGCTGATGTGTAAGGTTGAAAAGTGGCTCCACGAACATGTACCGGAAATGATCGACCTGTTCGTTACTCCGCTTACAACCGTTCTGGTTACCGCTCTGCTGACATTCATGATCATCGGTCCGATCTTCTCCGGTCTTGAGACAATCGTTCTGAATGCCGCAACAAAACTGGTGGCCAATCCGATCGGCGCATGTATCATGGGTGCTGTTTATCCGGTTACCGTCGTTATGGGTCTTCACCATATGTACAATACGATCGAGCTCGGTATGCTCGGTGCAGGCGCACTGAATACCTGGATGCCGATCGCTTCTGCCGCAAACTTCGCGCAGTTCGGCGCTTGTCTTGCAGTAGGTCTTAAGGCGAAGAATCAGAAGACAAAGACAATCGCGATTCCTTCATCCCTGTCCGCATCACTCGGTATCACTGAACCGGCAATCTTCGGTGTCAACCTCCGTCTCATGAAGCCGTTTATCTTTGCGGCTATCGGCGGTGCCATTGGTTCCCTGTTCGGCGCAATCGCAGGTATCGGCGCTCACGCAAACGGCGTTACGGGTATCCCGGGTTACCTGATTGTCAACAACTATTTCGGTTATACGATTCTCCTGCTGATTGCAGGCGGTATCGCATTCGCTCTGACATTCATTCTCTGGAAGGAAGATCCGGAAGAAGCAGCTGTTAAGGCTCCGGTCACAACAGTTCCGACAGAAGATGCATTCACAACCGGCAAGGGAACAGTCACACAGCCTGTTGCAGGTAAGATCATACCTGCTTCCGAAATCGCAGATCCGATGTTCGCAGCAGAAACAATGGGACCTTCCATTGGTATCGTTCCTGAGGGAGAAACCGTATACGCGCCGTTTGACGGCGAGGTCATGATGGTCTTCCCGACAAAACACGCTGTCGGTCTCGCAAGCACCGATGGTATTGAAGTGCTGATCCATGTCGGTATTGATACAGTACAGATGGACGGCAAGGGCTTTGAATCATTCGTTGAACAGGGTCAGAAGATCGCCAAGGGCGACAAGCTCCTGACATTTGACAGAGACGAAATTAAAAAGGCCGGCTATTCAGATACAGTTATCGTCGTTCTGACAAACGGCAATGATCTGCCTGATGTTAAAAAAGCAGCGTAATTAATCCAGATTCATCTCAATCCTATTCTATTAATCAGCTGTTTTTTGGGGACTGTGGTATATTCCGCAGTCCTTTTTTCATGAAAAAAGCAGCCGTGGCTGCTTTCAGATCTTATTGCGGAAGTACCGGTATAACGCTTTGTAGAGAATGACCGAGACAAAAAGACAAATCACCGCATTCAGAAAGGTAACTCCTGCCATCCAGGTTGACAATATCGCTGCGGCTTCTGCACCGGTTCTGAGGAGGAATCTCTTATACAAATAACTGATGACCGGTTCAAAGATGACATTGAATCCGAGGCCGGCAGCTGCGCTGAGGGCAGTGATGCGGGTAATCTGCTTCGGATCATCTGTATCGGGAAGTCCCATTTTTTCTGCCAGTGTACCTGCGATGAAGGCAATCATGAATTTCAGAAAGAATGTTTTCGGGGCGGAAGTGATATACAGAGGATCGAGGAAATCGGCGATTGAAAGACCGACGGCACCCGCAATACCACCGTACTTCGGTCCGATAATCCAGGCGGAAAGAACAACTACAGCGTTGGCCACATGAATCGCAACGGATCCTCCGGCACCGGTAGGTATATTGATTTTGGCAAATGTGAATACGACATAATTCAGCACCGCAAACATAACGGTGAAACTGAACAGACGGGTTTTCTTATCCATAAAAACCTCCTGAAGATCTGAAATCTTCGACGTTTACTATACACCGTACTGACTTTTGCGGGAAATAGTTTCCTTTGATGGCTGATTATCAACAGGACGAATAAAAAAACCGGCCATGTTTCAGGCCGGTCACTTCAGGTCTTTTCTGAATCAGAATAATTTACCGTATTTTCTGCGTACGACATACGCGAGTACTGCAATGAACAGTGATCCGAATGTCAGAGTGTTCCAAAGACCGGAATTGCTTGGATCAAATGTACTCGGAGACTTCTTCTTTTTATCAGTCTTTTTCTGATTGTTGTCCTTTTTGGGAGTATCATCTTTCTTCTTGTCATCATCCGGAACCGGCTTCTTCTTCCACTGTGCGTAGAGGACATCGTCTTCTTCTGTCAGGACATAATCACTGCCCGCTGTGTAGGATTTTCCGGAACCGTCTGCTTTTGTGTTCCAGCCGGTAAACTCATATCCGTCTCTGGTAAAGGCGTTTGCGTCAACCTTGACAGCTTCGCCTGTTTTGCCTTTCTTGACAGGCATTGTTCCGGAACCGCCGTTGGCTTCATATCTTAACTGATCAGGTTCTACGGTATAGGAAACTGTAGGCATTCCGAATTCTTCATCTTCAAGCTTTTCGCCGGCTGAATTTACCGGATGCAGTACAGCTTTACGGTTGGTATACAGATCGGCATACTTCTTGGAGCCGTCTTTGTCATATGTACCGTAAGTTCCTTCTTCTGTTTTCGGGTTTGTCAGCTTTTCTCTGTATTTCAGACTGACACGTTCGAAATTGGTAATGCTGTCATTGATATACCATGTGAAGTGTTCTTCTTCCTTCTTGTCACCTGCGGTATATTCGATTTCAAATCTGTAGCCGCCGTTTTCAGTCGGACAGAAGCCGTATCTTGTATCAGATATTTTTTCGCCTTTATATTCCGTGGTCTCTTTTGTCTTGCTGTTTTCAACAGAAAGCACCATGTCGTCCAGTGATGTCAGATCGAAGTCATAATCATCGGTATATCCCATGTAGTCTTCCACTGAGGATCCGGCAGAGAGATAATACAGAATCTCATTTTTAATATTTTCGAAATCCGGTGTATTTCCGCCGTTCAGGAATCTCATGAAGCCGATCGCCGCATCCTGGCTGGTTGTGCCGTTGTCTTTAACACAAATCGTATATGTGTGGTATTTCTGCAGATCCTGCCATGTTTCGTAGCATCTCAGATAGGAAATATCCGTATTTGAACATGTTCTGAATGTTCTGGGAGTCTCTTTGTAGGTCTCTTTGATTACATCAATGCCTGCGGCTCCCTTTTCCCACTTGTCATAGTATTCCCAGACAAAGTCATACTGATCGCCGTCGCTTTCCTCATTCCTTGCCTTGACATCTTCCAGATAGCTGATCCAGGCGCTTTCGTCATCTGTCTTGGGACGTCTTACGTTACCTGCTTCATCAGAGCCTTTGACATACGGGTTCCAGTAACCTTCAACCCAATATCCGCCCCATGAAGTGCCTTTTCCCTTTTCAACCGGGACATATGATCTTGAATACGGAACCGTATAATCATCATTCAGGCAGGAAAGATATGTACTGCCGTCTGATACAAGAACAAGATACTTTCTTTCATCTGATACTTCTGTATCTTTCTCCAGCATTTCCTTTGCGGCAAGCATACCGGCATGCATATTTGAACCGCCGGAATACTTCGTTTCGAACAGCTTGACGATATCATCATACTGCGTATCGAGATCATACCAGTCTGACGGATGTCCGGTACGGTTGAAGATCACTACGCTGACTTTGATCTTCGCGCCGGATTCCTTCAGCTCATCAAGCAGCTTGATTGCGTTGTCAACGGTTTCCTGGAAATCGGAATATGTCGACTTATCCAGAGCGAATACGACATCCGACTCAAGTCTCTTTTCAGCTGCAGGCAGGGAAAGTGTAATATCTGTTACATATGATCCGTCTGCCTCTTTTTTCAGATTCTCCGCTGTTTTCTCTTTCGAAAATTCTGTGTCATAGACATCACCGCTGGCCGTTTTGAGCTCAACGTAGGCTCTTTCAGCACTTGCTGTTTCAGGCTCCGGCTGTTCAGTCGTTTCCTTTGCGGCTTCCTCAGGTTTCGCAGCTTCAGCTTCTTCTTTCTGTTCTGTCGTTGTTTCTGCTTTTTCTTCGGTTGTCTCTTCTTTCTTCACTTCTTCAGCTGTTTCATTTTCAGCCGGTTCAGTCACTTCGGAAGAAGGTTCAGTCTCTTTCTGTTCTTCCGTTGTTTCTGTTTCTTCTTCAGCTTTTTCTTCCTCAGCAGTTTCGTTTTCAGCTGCTTCAGTCACTTCAGAAGACGGTTCGGATTCTTGCTGAACTTCGGTTGTTTCCGTTTCTTCAGGAACGGGTTCATCTTCTGCCGCAACAGAAACTGACCCGTAACCGGAGAACACAAGTAACGATGCCAGAAGAACCGC
>CACXDM010000032.1 GCA_902766435.1 uncultured Erysipelotrichaceae bacterium
AAGCAGTATCTCCACGGGCTTTGTCTCATATTTCTGAATTCCGCCTTCATTTTTGATCCTGTCCCATTCCAGGCCGATCATGATCTCGGTATTGTAGTGAATCGGAAGCAGTCCCGCTTCCGTCACCTGAGAAAGATCCGTCACATAGTCCGCAAGGCCGCTGACGATGACAGCTGCCTCAGCCGGTGACCAGCGGTAGCCTTTGACGGAGGCGGCAGTGATTATGACCTTATCCCCGTTGTACAGTCCGGAAGAAGGATTCATCGTATAATCCAGACCGGAAAACTCATCCCCCGGTTCGTGATAGAGAATGACTGTCCCTTCCCCGTTTCTGCCGGTGAAGCGGACTTCCGTCTTTTCATACGGATTGCGGTAAACCGGAAAAAAACGCACATGAAGAGGTGTTCCGGGAATCATGATCATAATACCGGTGATATTAATCACACTCAGAATCATGATGATTGTGATCTTGATCCGCCGGATTACGGACGCGTCCGGCATAAAGCGGAACCGTTTCTTTTCCGGCTGAGGCAGGACTTCCGGTTCTGTTTCCGTCACTTCCGCCAGTTCGTTTTTCTCCGTCACTTCACTCATCGGGCCGTTCCTTTCATCCATATGATTATACCGTCATCCTCCTGAATCCGAAACAAAAAACGGGAATCGTGTTCCCGTTTCCGTATCACTCAGCTTCCGCAAGGTCTGCGAGTCTGTCCGCTGTATCCAGGATCAGATCTGAGAGCTCCAGACCTTTCTTCCATTTTTCCTCAATCGCCTCATATCCGTGCAGCGCGCCGAGAATATTCCCGGTAACCTCTCCGGTGGAGTCACTGTCACCGCTGTGGTTGACGGAGACAATCAGTGCTTTTGAAAGATCATTCTGATATTTCAGACTGCAGTAGACGGCTATGCCGAGTGCCTCTTCACCTACCCAGCCGCCGCCGATCTGATGAATATTGGTCAGATCATCACTGTCATTTCCCGCCAGTCTGACGGAAAGATCAATGATTTCACGCAGTTCATCACAATAATCCGTATCCTTAAACAGATCACATACCGTTTCCTCTGCTTCTTTGATGATTTCAGGAAGTGTCATATCCCCCTGCGGGAATACAAGCCTGTTTACGATATGGGCAAGAACAGATGCGGACATGTATCCGAGGGGATGGTGATGGGTAACTGCCGCAAGCTGAGCCGCTTCCATATCATTTTCCCGGATATCCTTTCTTCTGAGACAGCCGGCAGGCGCAGCCCGCATGATACCGCCGCAGCCCTTACTGTTGTTTGTGACATGCGCGATATAGTCCGTTATGCCGGATTCCCCTTTCAGCTGTCCAAGCGCGTTCAGACAGGTAATACCCGGCGCACGGGCGCTGAACAGTTCTTCATACTGCAGCAGTCTTGAGGGTTTCCCTTCAGCCGGTGCAGCGGGATAATCATTCTCCTGGGTAACCAGCCAGCTCTGATATTCTTCGGCAATATACACTTGGGAAGGATGAACGTAATGTTCTTCCGCCTGACGCAGGAATCCTTCTGCCGTAAAGAGTGTCATCTGTGTATCATCCGAAATGATGGCTTTACCCGTACTGCCGGTATCATATTCCGTAATACCCTGTTCCCCGTATCTGCGGAAAATGCCTTCCTCCTTCATGAATTCAACCGTATACCCCAGCGCATCACCGGCAGCCCCGGCAAACAGACTCCCCCTGATTCTGTCCCTGACATCAGGCTGTTTCCGGCCAAAGCGGGCATTGAAGTGACGGTAGTTGTATTGATATTCCGAACGGTCAAGTACGGCAAAGACAACCCGCCGGAAGCACGCATCACAATTCATTCCCTGCCACGATAAACTGCGGAATGCATCATCAAAAAGACGGGCTACAAGTTCAGCGTCATTGCCGAACACACCGCAGCCGAATGCCCCAAGCACCAGTTCCCGGTAACCGAAGGCAGCAGCCGTCTGCAGGATCCGCATGATACGGTCGTACAGAATCTTCTTATATTCATCCACGCTCATGCCGCAGAGTCCCAGTCTGAGATCCGGAGCCGCGCAGGTAATGACTGATACAGTTACCGGCCGATCAAGAAGCGCGTAATGACTGTCCCTGATGACCGCAACATACGGATTCAGGATCACGGCATCCGTTGCCATTCTTCCCGTATACCGGTTGTGATAGTCATAGAATTTCTCCGCTTCCTCCGACTCAACGGAAAGAAGCAGCGAACTGCACCGGCAGAGATCTTCTTCCTGTGCCGAAGCGCCTCTTCTGACACCGCCGCCGGGATGAAACGCATTCGCGAAATTCAGAACAAGCACCTTTTCTTCTTCCGGAATGTCCTTCATCATTTCCAGGGCAGCGCTGAAGGAATCGGTATTGATGCATTCAAATACCGTTTTCGATGTCAGCGGTTCACGGAGCCTTTCATCAGGCAGCGGTGTATCCTGCATCAGCACCACAGCCTTTTTCATCTGTTCAAGTGTCAGACCGAGCGGATAATCTTTTCCGTCCGGCCCTTTTCCGGTATACAGCACATCCAGCGTATCTCTCAGTATTGTTTTATTCTGTCTTCTTCTGTCCATCTTCCCTTCCTCTTCTGATCATATACTTGATCGTTTCGCAAAGTCCCGTGATCTGATATTCAAGCGCGAATACTGCCGGACTGTATGCCGGAAGCTTTTCCCTGACGATGTCCGCCAGCGGCAGAATATACGTTTCCGCTTCGTCAATATACTCAAGCATGCGGTCTTCTCTGAAGCTTCCCGCCATTGTCGAAAGGTTGCTGCAGCGGTCAAGCAGCTTCACAAGGCATGCCTGCGGGTTTTCTTTTATTCTTTCATAATAACGCTTTTTTGCCTCTGCCCTTGTTTCATCCGGAAAACGGACAAACGTCAGACAGTCCACCGCATCTCTTACTGCTTCACTGAAGGGAAGTTCCTCAACAGTAATCCCGGTATCCTCAGCCGTATCATGGAGCAGAACAGCGGCAAGTATCACATCATCACTGATACCAAGTGACGCCGCGTGACATGCCATCATCAGAGGATGCATGAAATACGGGATACTCTCATCCGTATAAAGATCCTGCTTACGGTACTGCCCTTCATGTCTTTTTTCCGCAAACGGAAGAGCCTTTTCCGTCTCTTTCAGAGAGTACTTCCGGCTGTATTCCTCCATTCTGCGGTAAAGACCGTCCATGGGAAAGTACTCAGTAACCGGATGCATGACAATTTTCTTAATCTTCATAACCATTCCCCTTTCCATACAATATACAGTCAAGCGACGGAAAAGGTTACACAAAAAAACCGCCGAAGCGGTTTAATGTCACTGAACAAGGCTGCGAAATTCCTCTTCATCCAACTTCAGAATACGGCATGCGTCCACATAGGAGAATCCCTCTTCCATCATATTCTTCAGCATCATCACCGAATTATCTCTGATTCCTTCAGCACGACCTTCCTGTCTGCCTTCCCGTTTCGCTTCTGCCTGCAGTTCACGTATATCCATGTACTCTTTCCTCCACAGCGGATTCTTCCGGGCCATCCTGACACTCCTGTCCACTTCCGCTGTATACGCATCATCACTCATGATTCCCATCACATAGTCCGCAAACGGCTTCAGCAGAGGATACTCATCACTGTTTTCACCTGTGCAGTTGATGAAGATCTTCGTTGTCCCGTCCCCCAGCTCTTTCCCCGTCTCGTGGCATATGTTTCTGACAGTGTATAAAAGCATATTACCATCAAACGGGTCAAACGGACAGATGAAGATAATGTACTGGTCTTTCAGCTTTCCGCACTCAGAAACTGATAAATTACTCTCCATATCTGCCAATGCCTGGCAGTACCGTGCCTGCTTCCGGAGATTCTTTCTGTCTCCCATCAGGATCTCAACACTGAACAGATGTTTATCATCTTCCGTAAATACAAGCGCTCTGATCCCAAAAGGCCTTGTAAAGGGATCTGTCGTTCTCTCTTTCTTCACAATATACATCTCCCCTTCCGGCAGTCCCGGCAGGATTCTCCGCAGAAGTTCTTTCAGCAGATGCGGATCCTCCATGACTTTCGTGAAAATGAAACTGTTCTGTATTGTCAGCTTCTCATACTCTGTTTCTCTGAGCATATTCCGTCCTCCTTCACTGATTATTTAGAAAGAAAAAACGGAATTCCTCAAAAAAGTGAAAAAACCTTCCCGGAGGAAGGCTTTGATTCATGATTTAAGCGCCGAATATCTTCAGCATGAAGCCGGCAGCGACTGCCGAACCGATGACACCAGCTACATTAGGTCCCATCGCATGCATGAGAAGATAGTTCGTGGGATTGGCTTTCTGTCCTTCAATCTGACTGACACGGGCAGCCATCGGAACTGCGGATACACCGGCCGATCCGATCAGCGGATTGATCTTTCCGCCTGTCACACGGTACATGATCTTACCGATCAGCAGACCGCCGATTGTTGAGAAACCGAATGCGATCAGACCGAGAACGATAATCAGGATCGTACGCCATGTCAGGAATGTGACTGCCACAGCCTTGGCGCCGACAGAGATGCCCAGGAATATAATGACAATATTCGTCAAAGCATTCTGCGCTGTTTCACTCAGACGGTCAGTAAGACCTGTTTCCTTCAGAAGGTTTCCGAACATCAGCATGCCTACCAGCGGTGCAGTATCGGGAATCAGCAGGACGACGAAGATCGTAACGGCAATCGGGAAGATGATGCGTTCCGTCTTGGAAACGCTTCTTGCCTGCTTCATGACTGTCTTACGCTCTTTCTCTGTTGTGACAAGACGCATCAGAGGCGGCTGAATCATCGGGATCAGCGCCATATAGGAATATGCCGCAATGGCAATTGCCGGCAGGTATTCCATGGCAAGCTTGGATGCCGTCAGGATCGCTGTCGGACCGTCTGCGCCGCCGATGACACCGATTGCGCCGGCTACCTTCGGATCAAAACCGAGAGCCAGAGCCAGCAGGAATGCCGTAAAGATACCGAACTGAGCGCCCGCACCCATCAGAAGTGAAGAGGGATTGGCAATCAGCGGACCGAAGTCCGTCATCGCGCCTGTGCCGAGAAACACCAGTGAAGGATAGATACCGTATTCAACACCGAGGGAAAGATAGTGAATCAGACCGTCTGTGATACCTGTGCGCGGCAGGTTTGCGAGCAGCACGCCGAATGCGATCGGGATCATCAGCAGCGGTTCGTACTTCTTTCCGATACCGAGATAAAGAAGAACACAGGCAATCAGAATCATCACAAGATAACGCGGATCTTCGATGATTCCGGCGAAACCCGATTCTTCAAATATCTTCCATAAGATTTCAAGTATACTCATCGGTGCCTCCTACTGCAGTGTTGCCAGAATCTGGTCCGTCTGCACGGAAGCTCCCTTTTCGGCTGTAACGGAAGTGATTGTGCCTGCTCTCGGCGCAACGATTTCATTTTCCATCTTCATTGCTTCAAGGATGAAGAGTACATCACCCTCTTTGACTGCCTGATTGACGGAAACTCTGACATCAAGAATCGTACCGGGCATCGGTGATTTAACCGGATCACCGGCTCCTGCCGGAGCTGCCGGTGCAGGTGCTGCCTGAGCGGGTGCTGCAGCCGCCTTTTCTTCTGCCGCAGGTGCTGCGGGAGCAGCCTGTACGGCTTCCGCTTCGCCGACATAGACAGCAGTTGCTTCATGCTGTTCCACTTCGACTTCGTATTTCTTTCCGTTTAACGTAATTACATATTTCATATTCTCATTCTCCCCTTATTCAACTGCCCTGATTGATTTGAAAACAAGCTGATTCAAAGGAATCTTTGTCTCATGACTGATGATTGCCATAATGGTGGCAGCCGTCTTTTCATCGACATCATACAGTGCGATTTCCCCGCCGTATGTCTGTGATGCGCTTTCAGCCGCAGGAGCTTCCTGTCTGACCGGTTCCTCCGGGAAGGAAGGAACTGCGGTATCCTCTGCTTTTTTCTCTATGGCGGTAACGACCTTATTGATCATTACGATGATGCCCCAGAGAATAATCAGCATCAGAAATACGACAAGAAATCCGGACAAGGCGACCATTAATGCTTCGCCCGCACCCATGGTTATTCAGCCTCCCTGATCGTGTAGCTGACTTTCAGCGCTTTCTTTTCGCGGCGTTTCTTCAGGAACGCCTCTGCCTGCTGCGGGAAGGCAACGTAGCTGAGTACGTCCTCTTCGCTTTCGGCAAGATCACCGAGATATTTCTTTGCGCCGGGGATTTCCGGTTCAATCAGATCATCATAGCGGCCTTCGTACGGCTTTTCATCACCGAGCGCAAGCTTCATCAGTTCATCACTGATCGGCGCCGGCGGAGCACCGTATTCACCGCGGCAGTATGATTTGACTTCCTTGGAGATTGACTTGTATCTCTGACCGAGCAGAACGTTTGTGACTGCCTGGGCACCGACCATCTGGCTCATCGGTGTGACGAGCGGCGGATAACCCATGTCCTTACGTACCTTAGGTGTTTCAATGAGAACTTCATCCAGCTTATCGAGCTTGTCAACAGCAGTCAGCTGAGAGATCAGATTGGAGAGCATTCCGCCCGGGATCTGATAGTTGAGCGCGTCGATCTTCGTTGTCAGTACGGAAGGATTCAGTCCGCCTTCCTTCAGGAATCTTGCCTGAACCGGCTTGAAGTGATCATTGATCTTCTTGCATACATCGAGCTTTACGCCTGTATCATAATCCATCTCGTTCAGTGTGTAGACAAGAGATTCTGTCGACGGATGAGATGTACCGCCGGAGAAAATCGAGATTGCCGTATCAACACCGTCAGCGCCTGCTTCGATTGCCTTGAGCAGAGTCATCGATGCAAGACCTGTCGTTGTATGAGAATGGACATATACCGGCAGACCGATGTTCTTCTTCAGAGCGGATACGAGATCATAGCAGATCTGCGGGCTCATGATGCCTGCCATATCCTTGATGCAGATGGAATTGCATCCCATCTCTTCAAGCTTCTTGCCGAGTTCGACATACTTCTCAAATGTATGAATCGGGCTGATCGTATAGCAGATTGTACCCTGGGCATGACCGCCTGCCTTCAGACATTCGTCAATTGCGACTGCCATGTTCTGCGGGTCATTCAGTGCATCGAAGATACGGATAATGTCAATTCCGTTTTCAACCGACTTACGGACGAAAGCGCGCACTGTATCATCGGAATAATGCTTATATCCGAGAATGTTCTGCCCTCTCAGCAGCATCTGAAGCTTCGTATTCTTCACTTTGGAACGAATGAAGCGGAGTCTTTCCCACGGATCTTCGTCGAGATAACGAAGACATGAGTCAAACGTTGCGCCGCCCCAGACTTCCATTGAATAATATCCTGCCTGATCCATCGTTTCGAGAATATCTTCAAAGTCGGACCGCGGCATTCTGGTGGCGATCTGCGACTGATTCGCATCACGCAGAACCACCTCAGTAATATTTACCTTCTTCCCCATATGCTTTAGCCTCCTAAAATTGCATATCAGCCTAGATTGTAACATAAAACCGGTAGTTTTTGGCAAGATGATTTACGAATTCTTTCACAATACGTAAACTACCGATAAAAAAAGCGGTTTCAATACATGCATCCATGTATCCGCCGCTTCTTATCACGTATTGTATTTCACCATGTCGCTGAGGACATAATCCCGGTATGCGATGTCATCCCGTTCATGGAAGCCGAGCTTCTCCCAGAAGGCATTTCCGGACTCATTTGTCTTAAATACGACAAGTGCTGTCTTTTTGATTCCTTCCCGGATCAAAGCTTCCTTGACTGCCTCAACGAGCGCTCTGCCGATTCCCCTGCCGCGGCATTCTTCTCTTACCGCAGTATGGTAGATATACCCTCTTCTGCCGTCATGACCGGCCATGATCACACCGCACATCACACCGTCTTCGGATGCCTTGAAGCACGTTGACGGATTTCTTCTGAGAAATACGGCAAAGCCTTCTTCAGTATCATCAAGATTGTTGAGTCCCATGCCCTTTACGGAAAGCCAGAGATCATAGACTGCCGCAAAATCCTCCGGCTTCATTACTTCTATGGTATACATCAGTATTCAAAGCTCCCTTCAAAGACGACAGATGCGCCGCCTGTCAGTATCAGTCTGCCGTTTTCCGAACGGACAATCATGTCGCCGCCCGGCAGTTTGACATGGATATCGGTATTATCACTGCAGTATCCGAGTCTCACGGCAGCTGCCACCGCCGCGCAGGCACCGGTTCCGCAGGCAAGCGTTGCGCCGTTTCCTCTTTCCCAGACTCTGAGTCTGAGCGTATACGGATCAACGACACGGACAAATTCGGTATTCGTACGGTCCGGGAAGGCTGCCGCATATTCAAACTGCGGTCCTGTCTTTTCCAGCGGAATCTGATCGATCTCATTCAGGAAGACAACACAGTGAGGATTTCCGACAGAGAGAACATTGATTCTGTATGGTGTTCCGCCGACCATATACAGCTGATCAACGATTTCATTCAGACCGTCATATTCAGCCGGGATCGCAGCCGTATCCCATACAGCTTCTCCCATATCAACGGAAACCGTACCGACTTTTCTGTCTCTTGTATAGAGCTTCAGCTTTCTGATTCCCTCTGCCGTTTCAACCGTCATCTCCGTCTTCATGACAATTCCCTTGTCATAGAGATATTTGCCGATGCAGCGCAGGTTGTTTCCCGCCATTCTTCCTTCAGTGCCGTCACTGTTGAAGCTTCTCATCTTCACATCGGCGCAGTCTGATTTCTCAAGCAGAACAATACCGTCCGCCCCGATGCCGAAATTACGCCGGCATACCGTAACGCAGAGCGATTCTGGACTGCTGATCCTGCCGTCAAAGTTTTCGATGAATATATAGTCATTGCCGCAGTCATGCATCTTCGTAAAGTGAATGATGTCACGTCTGGTACGCATGTGATTGATGTCAACCAGCTCGGTGTTCAGATCGGTATAGCGGCTGGCAATCATATCCGCCAGGGCATTTGCCGTATCGATGCTGGTCAGACACGGAATATTCAGGAACATCGCCTTTCTGTGCAGAGCGGTGTAGTCCCCCATCGTATCGTCCTTTACGGCGCCGGTATAGATGATGTAGTTCAGCTTCTTTTCATCCATCAGCTTCAGAATCGCATCATTGTTTTCCGCCGTCGTCACTTCAATGCCCATTGTCCGGATCGTATCCGCCGTTCCGCTTGTCGCATACAGCTTCATACCTAGATCATAGAGCTTCTTTGAAACATTGATGATTTCCTGATAGTCATATTCCGCCACACTGATCAGTACCCCGTGCGCCGTGTTCTGATGATGACCCGGTACGGTAAAGCCCGCTGCCGTCAGTCCCTTGAAGAGCGCCTGCGGCAGTGTTCTGCCGACACCGAGAACTTCACCGGTGGACTTCATTTCCGGTCCGAGAATGGAATTGGCATCATTCAGCTTCTCAAATGAGAACACAGGCACCTTGACACAGCTGTAGAGCGGTGAAGGATACAGTCCTGTTCCATAGCCGAGATCCTTCAGCTTTGCCCCGGTCATGACCCGTGAGGCAAGATCCACTGCCGGTACTCCCGTTACCTTGGAGATATAGGGAACCGTCCGGCTTGCCCGCGGATTGACTTCAATGACATAGAGACTTCCGCCGTAGAGAAGGAACTGAATATTGATCATGCCCTTTGTCTTCATTGCCAGGGCAAGCTTCACGGAAACATCCGTTACCCGTTCGATATCCATATCATTCAGGTTATAGGGCGGGAATACGGCAATCGAGTCACCGGAATGCACGCCTGCCCGCTCAATGTGTTCCATGATGCCGGGGATCAGTACATCCTCCCCGTCAGAAACCGCATCGACTTCAAGTTCGATTCCGGGCAGATACCGGTCAATCAGAACCGGATTCTCAATTCCCTGCTCAAGGATCCGCTTCATGTAGTCCTTTACGTCATCCATCGTACGGGCAATCGTCATGTTCTGTCCGCCGATGACATACGAAGGTCTCAGCAGCACCGGACAGCCGAGTGTCTCAGCGGCTTCCAGTGCCTCTTCCATCGTCACAACAGCCAGTCCGGCCGGCCGCTTCACATTCATCTCTTCCAGCAGCGCGTCAAACTTCTCACGGTCCTCCGCAAGATCAATGCTCTCCGCGCTCGTGCCGAGAATCGGTATGCCTGCTTCATCCAGGCACTTTGTCAGTTTGATCGCTGTCTGTCCGCCAAACGCAACTACAACACCTTCCGGTTTTTCCACCCGGATGATATTCAGCACATCCTCCGGACAGAGCGGTTCAAAGTAAAGTCTGTCACCGGTGTCATAGTCGGTGGATACCGTTTCCGGATTGTTGTTGATGATCACGACATCATAACCGAGCTGACGCAGTGTCTGCACGCATCTGACACAGGAGTAATCGAATTCGATTCCCTGACCGATCCTGATCGGACCGGAGCCGAGTACGATAATGACAGGTCTGCCGGACCTCTCAAGCATTTCCGCCTCACATTCACCGCCGAAACAGGAATAGAAATACGGTGTCTCAGCCGAGAATTCCGCCGCGCATGTATCAACCATCTTATAGGACAGCGGCATATGCCACTTACACTTGTTTCCACTCAGCCGGTTAAGCGCTTCATCGGTATAGCCGAGCAGTTTCCCCTTACGGTACAGCGATTCATCAAAACTGTTCTGAATCGTATTCTCATAAGCCGCAAGATTGGCAATCTTATGCAGGAACCACATATCAATCTTTGTGATTTCATGGATCACTTCCGGCTTTACACCCTGTTTCAGCGCTTCAAAGACGGTAAAGATCCGCCTGTCATTCTGTTCTTTAATACGGCTGATCACATCCTTGTCATTCAATGGTGCCGCATTCAGGGTATCAAGACCGATCTCCGCCCCTCTTACCGCCTTCATCAGAGCAGCCTCAAAGGAGTGGGCGATTGCCATGACTTCACCGGTTGCCTTCATCTGGGTTGACAGAAGACGGCTGGAATCATGGAACTTGTCAAACGGCCACTTCGGGAATTTGACAACAACATAATCCAGAGCCGGTTCAAAAGCCGCATAAGTCTTTCCCGTCACTTCATTGGGAATTTCATCCAGTGTATATCCCAGCGCGATCTTCGTTGAGATCTTGGCGATCGGATAGCCGGTTGCCTTTGACGCAAGCGCCGAGGACCTTGACACACGGGGATTGACCTCAATGACGGCATAATCAAAACTGTCGGGATTGAGTGCGAACTGAACGTTACATCCGCCGATGATATTCAGCTCACTGATGATGTCAAAAGCTGCTGTTCTCAGCATCTGATATTCTTTATCAGCAAGTGTCAGACACGGCGCTGCGACGATGCTGTCACCGGTATGAATGCCGACCGGGTCAACGTTTTCCATTGAACAGACAGCGATGCAGTTGCCTGCCGCATCACGCATTGTCTCGAATTCAATCTCTTTCCAGCCGGCGATTGATTTCTCAATCAGCACCTGATGAATCGGCGACATATCAAGACCGGTGTGAAGAATTGTTCTGAGTTCATCTTCATCCGCCGCGATGCCCCCGCCGCTGCCGCCAAGAGTAAAGGCAGGACGGACAATGACCGGATAACCGATCTCAGCCGCGCATTTTACACCCTCTTCCAGTTCGGTGGCAATCATTGATGCCACGACCGGCTGATTGATCTTCTTCATTGCTCCCCGGAAGAGATCACGGTCTTCCGAACGCTTAATCGTTTCCAGGTCTGACCCGAGCAGTCTGACACCGTGTTCCTTCAGCCACTCTTCACCGATCTGCATGCTTAACGTCAGTCCGGTCTGGCCGCCGAGTCCGGCAAGCAGACTGTCCGGTTTTTCCTTCTCGATGATTCTTCTGATCGTATTCGCATTTAACGGCTCAAGATAGATCTCATCCGCCATATGCTGGTCCGTCATGATCGTTGCCGGGTTGGAATTGGCAAGAACGACATTGATGCCTTCCTGTTTCAGAACCGTGCACGCCTGTGTACCCGCATAGTCAAATTCCGCCGCCTGACCGATGACAATCGGACCGGAACCGATCACAAGCACTTTTTTCACTGACTTATCTTTCGGCATTGCGGTAATCCTCCATCATTGCGGTAAACCGGTCAAACAGGAATGATGTATCCTTCGGTCCGGCACAGGCCTCGGGATGAAACTGAACGGAAAAACACATGTTTTCCGTATCATCAATCCCTTCACAGGTTCCGTCACTGACATTCACGAAACGGGCGCTGTCATTCATTTCCACGGCATAACCGTGATTCTGTGTAGTGATATATGTTTTTCCCGTCACCAGATCCTTAACCGGCTGATTTCCTCCCCGGTGACCGTACTTCATCTTATATGTCTTATATCCTTTTGCCAGACTGATCAGCTGATGTCCGAGACAGATGCCGAAAACGGGCTTCTTACCGATCAGCTGCTTCAGCACTTCGATACAGGCGGTATTTTCCGCCGGATCTCCCGGGCCGTTGGAAAGCATGATGCCGTCCGGTTCAAGAGACAGTACTTCTGCGGCGGATGTATCCTGCGGCACAACCGTCACCCGGCAGCCCCGCTTCTGCAGCTCGCGCACGATGTTTCTCTTGTAGCCGTAGTCGATCAGAACGACATGATACTTTTCATTCTCTGCCGGAAATTCAGTCTTTTCCTTACAGGACACAAGCGGAACAACACCCTTCACTTCAAAAGAGACAATATCCGAAAGATCTGCCGGAATCTCACTGCAGATCTTTGCATTCATGACACCGAACTCACGCAGCTTTCTTGTCAGAGCTCTGGTATCAATGCCGTAAATACCGGGAATCCCGTGTTCCTTAAGGAACGCATCCACTGTCGTCTCACAGCGGAAATTGGAAGGCTCATCACAGTATTCACGTACAACAAAACCATGGAGATAAGGTTTTCCCTCCTCATCTTCATGGTTCATCCCGTAATTCCCGATCAGCGGAAACGTACACATGACAATCTGGCCGGCATAGCTCGGATCTGTCAGCGTTTCCGTATAACCGTTCATATTTGTCGTAAAGACCAGTTCCCCGGCCGTATCAGAAGCGGCGCCGAAGCCTTCCCCTTCGTATACCGTTCCGTCCGACAATATCAGATATCTCTTCATAACGTTGCCATCATGACCGCCTTGATCGTATGCAGGCGGTTCTCCGCTTCCTGGAACACCACAGACTTCGGACCTTCAAACACATCGTCCGTCACCTCAAGTGCCTTCATGCCGTATTTTCTTCCCATGTTGTTTCCGACTTTCGTCTTCCAGTCATGGAATGCGGGCAGACAGTGCATGAAGATGCAGTTCTCCCCCGCTTCCGCCATCAGGCCGGCATTGACCTGATACGGGCTGAGCAGTGTGATTCTTTCCGCCCAGACTTCCTCCGGTTCACCCATTGAAACCCATACGTCGGTATAGATGACATCGGCATTCTTTACCGCTGTTTTCGGATCCGTGATGAATTCGACTGAACCGCCTGTCTCCGATGCGATCTTACGGCATTCCTCCGTCAGATCCTCAGCCGGGAAATATCCTTCCGGGGCGCAGGCAACAAACTGAAGACCGAGCTTGACACAGCCGACCATCAGGGATCTTGCCATGTTGAAGCTGCAGTCACCCATAAAGACAACTCTGATTCCCTTCAGATGACCGAAGTGTTCCCGGATTGTCAGCATGTCTGCCAATACCTGAGTGGGATGGTAATCATCCGTCAGACCGTTCCATACCGGAACATCGGAATACTCCGCCAGTTCCTCAACGATATCCTGACCGTATCCGCGGTATTCGATTCCGTCATACATTGAAGCCAGAACTCTTGCCGTATCGGGAATGGATTCCTTATGACCGATCTGGGAGCCGGAAGGTCCGAGATACGTGCATCCCATGCCGAGATCCATCGCCGCCACTTCAAAGGCACATCTTGTTCTTGTACTGGTCTTCTCAAAGATCAGCGCGACATTCTTTCCTTCATGCACGCGGTGCGGGATTCCCGCTTTTTTCTTTGCCTTCAGATCCGCCGAGAGATCAAGAAGCTCCGTAATCTCCTCCGGCGTATAGTCCAGCAGTTTCAGAATATCCTTACCCTTCAGTGCCATTTATTCTCCTCCAAGTACTTCCTTCAGGACATCCAGTGCCTTCAGAAGAAGTTCATCATCAATATTCAGTGCGGGAAGCAGTCTGACTTTATTGCCGCCGGCAGTCAGAACGAGTACATGTTTTTCCAGACACTTCACGGCCGCTTCCTTTGCCGTGATCTTTTCCGGTTCGATTCCGATCATCAGACCCAGACCGCTGATGGATTTCACACCTTCTGCATCCTTCAGGGTACTGAAAATCAGATCTGATTTACGACTGACTTCAGCCAGGAACGCATCATCAAGACGGTTAATATTGCTGAGAGCGCCGGCACAGACGACAGGATTTCCGCCGAATGTCGAACCGTTGTCACCGGGTTTGAAGATATCCTTCACCTTTTCCCCGAGCATCGTGCATCCGATCGGCAGTCCGCCCCCAAGACCTTTGGCAGTTGTCACAACATCAGGCATGATGCCGTAGTGCATATAGGAATATAGTTTTCCCGTACGCCCGTTTCCGGTCTGCACTTCATCAACGATCATGATCAGATCTTCCTTCTGACAAAGATCATAGATTCCCTTAACGAATTCCTGACTCTGTACGTTGACGCCGCCTTCACCCTGCACGCATTCGATCATGATGCCGGCAATCTTCTGACTGCTGACGATCTCTTTGATTTCCTCCAGCGTAGAGGCATGGACGAAACCGGGTGTCAGAGGCTGGAACAGCTCATGGAAGTGATCCTGTCCGGTCGCAGCGAGAGTTGTCAGTGTTCTGCCGTGAAAGCTGTTTCTCAGGGTGATGATCGTATAGTAATCACTGCCCTTTTTCTCCTGGGCGTATTTCCTTGCGGCCTTGATGGCGCATTCATTTGCCTCAGCACCGGAATTGCAGTAGAACACCTTTTTCATCCCGCTCTTCTCACAGAGCACCTGCGCCAGTTCGGCACACGGACCGGTGTAATACAGATTGGAGGAATGCTGAAGGGAGGAAAGCT
Source organism: uncultured Erysipelotrichaceae bacterium (assembly GCA_902766435.1). Classification (GTDB taxonomy): domain Bacteria; phylum Bacillota_I; class Bacilli_A; order Erysipelotrichales; family Erysipelotrichaceae; genus Bulleidia. The sequence continues at coordinate 15,097 of CACXDM010000032.1, forward strand.
GTTCCGTTACCGCCTTCTGCCAGACTTCATCACAGTACCCGAACAGGTTGACGGCAATGCCGCTTCCCATATCGATGTATTCTTCACCGTTCTCATCTTTAATCACGGACCCTTTGCCCTCTTTCAGAGCAACGTCAAACCGGGCGTAGGTATTGGCCACATATGTCTGATCCTGTAACTTTGTATTCATCGTTCTGCCTCCGTTCTCCTTATGTTCTGTAATCACCGTTGATCTTGACGTAGTCGTATGTCAGATCACAGCCCCAGCAGGTAACCGAGGCATTTCCTTCATGAAGATCAATATTGATCTCAACTTCCTCTTCCTTCAGTATCTTCAGCGCCAGATCCTCATCAAACGGGAGTCCTCTTCCGTTCTGACAGACCGCTATGGAACCGGCTTCCGAAGCAAACGCGATATCCGTCTTTTCCGGATCGAAGTCCGCGCCGGAATACCCCATCGCGCAGAGAATTCTTCCCCAGTTCGCATCACAGCCGAATACAGCTGCCTTTGTCAGTGAGGAGCCGATGACCGACTTGCTCAGAATCTCCGCCTTCTCTTCACTTTCACATCCGTTTACCGTGCAGGTAATCAGATGCTTTGCGCCTTCTCCGTCGGCAGCCATACGTCTGGCAAGCTCCGTACACAGCTGCAGAAGCGCAGCCTTGAATACCGCCGCATCCTCATCTGTTTTCATCTCTGCTGTTTTGGAAGCGCCGTTCGCAAGAATAATCAGCGAATCATTGGTGGAAGTATCCCCGTCAACACTGATCCGGTTGAACGTCTGATCACAGACTTCCTTCAGCGTTTTCTTTAACAGATCACTGCCAATACAGGCATCCGTTGTCAGATAGCACAGCATCGTTCCCATATTCGGGTGAATCATACCGGATCCCTTGGAAATCCCGCCGATTGTCACTGTCTTTCCGTCTTTTTCAAAGCAGACTGCCAGTTCCTTCTTCTTTGTATCGGTTGTCATGATTGCCCTTGCGGCACTGTCGGAACCTTCCGCAGAAGAAGACAGAGCTTCCTTGACAAGAGGCAGTCCTTTTTCCACGGCTTCCATATTCAGATCCATGCCGATGACACCGGTTGAACCGACCAGTACAAGAGAAGGATCAATACCGAGTGCTTCAGCGCAGAGTTTCTGCATTAACGCGGCGTTTTCATCCGACTTCGGCGCGCAGGCATTGGCGTTGCCGCTGTTGGCCAGAACAGCCATCGCCTTTCCGTTCTTCAGGGTACTGATATCCAGTTTGACCGGTGCAGCCTTGACTCTGTTCTTTGTGAAAAGACCTGCCGCACTGCATTCCGTATCGGAAACGATCAGCGCAAGATCCTTTTTTACGGATCCCTTCTTGATACCGCAGTTTACGCCCGCTGCCCGGAATCCCTTTGGCGCACAGACACCACCTTCTGTCCATTTGATTTCCATATTACTCCCCCTGAAGTTCAAGTTTCTTTCTGACATCCGCGATCTGCTTCCTTACGGATTCCACGGAAGTTCCCCCTTCCGAGATCCGCCGGTTGACACAGGCAGTAAGATCCACTGCCTCGTAGAGGTCTTCCGCAAACAGTTCACAGAATGACTGATATACCGGCAGTTCGAGTGTTTCGAGAACTTTGCCGTTTTCCATACAGTAGGCAACGATCTGACCCGAGATCTTATACGCGCTTCTGAACGGAAGTCCCTTTGTGACAAGATAATCCGCCAGATCCGTCGCATTGATGAATCCCCGGCGGGCAGCCTCACGCATGACATCCGTATTTGCCTTCATCGTCTTTACCATACCGGTAAACACAGGCAGGCACATCTTCACCGTATCAACCGCATCAAATACGGCTTCCTTGTCCTCCTGCATGTCCTTGTTGTAGGCAAGCGGAATTCCCTTCATTACGGTAAACAGCGTCATCATATCGCCGTATACTCTGCCGGTCTTTCCCCTGACCAGTTCGGCCATGTCGGGATTTCTTTTCTGCGGCATGATCGATGAACCGGTCGTATAGGCATCCGAGAGTGATACGAATCTGAATTCCCAGCTTGACCAGAGAATGATCTCTTCCGCAAAACGGGACAGATGCATCATCAGGATCGAAAGATCACTCAGCATCTCCAGACAGAAGTCACGGTCGGATACGGCATCGATGCTGTTGGCACAGACGGAATCAAATCCGAGAAGCTCAGCTTCATATGCACGGTCGGTATTGTAAGTTGTTCCGGCCAGAGCGCACGCACCGATCGGAGAAACATTCATCCGCTCCTTCATATCGGCAAGTCTGTCCAGATCCCGCATCAGCATCATGACATAAGCCATGATGTGATGCCCGAATACAACCGGCTGCGCTCTCTGCAGATGGGTATAACCGGGCAGAATCGCATCAGCGTATTTCTCTGCCTGCTCACACAGTACGGCAATCAGTGCGGTGATCATATCCCGGATTGTCTCCGTTTCATTGCGGAGATACATCCTGACATCAAGAGCGACCTGATCGTTTCTGCTTCTTGCCGTATGCAGCATCTTTCCTTCATCGCCGATTCTTTCGGTAAGGACCTGTTCAATAAACATATGGATATCCTCACAGGAAAGATCGAAAGTGAGACTGCCGTTTTCAAGATCTTCAAGAATCCCCTGCAGTCCCTGTACGATATGTTCCGCTGCTTCCTGTTTCAGAATACCCTGCTTTGCAAGCATACGGGCATGTGCCATGGAACCCGTAATGTCTTCGCGGTACATCCGGCTGTCAAAATGAATCGAGGAATTGAAATCATCCGCCGTCTTATCCGTATTGCCGGCTGTCACGCCTGCCCACATCTTTGCCATAACACATGCCTCCCTTGTTCTTTATTTCTTTAACTTTGCGTCCAGTACTGCCTGTACCTGAATCGGCAGACCGAACAGATTGATGAATCCCTTCGAATCTGTCTGATCATAGTCGGATTCACCGAAGGATGCGAGATCCTCACTGTACAGTGAATAATCACTCCAGACACCTGCCTTGATGATGTTGCCCTTATACAGCTTCAGCTTGACCTTGCCGGTAACTCTTTCCTGTGTCTTGTCGACGAATGCGGAAAGCGCTTCTCTGAGCGGTGTATACCACTGTCCGTTGTAAAGCAGATCGGCAAATGTCATGGCGAGCTCTGCCTTCTTGTGAGCGGTAAGCTTATCCAGGGTAATTGTTTCAAGATATGCGTGAGCCGCATACAGGATCGTTCCGCCCGGCGTTTCATATACGCCTCTGCTCTTCATGCCGACAAGTCTGTTTTCGACAATGTCAAGCAGACCGATGCCGTTTCTGCCGCCGATCTCATTGAGGGCGAGGATAATGTCCTTTGCACTCATCTTTTCACCGTTGAGCGCTGTCGGAATACCCTGTTCGAAATCGAGTTCGATATATTCCGGCTTATCCGGTGCAGCCATCGGGGAGACCATCATCTCCAGAAAGCCCGGCTTGTCATACATCGGCTCATTTCCCGGATCCTCAAGATCCAGTCCTTCATGGCTCAGATGCCACATGTTCTTATCCTTGGAATAGTTTGTCTCACGGGAGATCTTCAGCGGAATGTTATGTGCTTCTGCGTAGTCGATTTCCTCGTCTCTGGATTTGATATCCCATTCCCGCCACGGCGCGATGATTGCCATCTGGGGAGCGAAATGCTTGATTGCCAGTTCGAATCTGACCTGGTCATTTCCTTTTCCCGTGCAGCCGTGACAGATCGCATCTGCGCCTTCCTTCAGCGCCACTTCAACGAGTCCCTTGGCAATGACGGGTCTTGCGTGACTGGTGCCGAGAAGATAGTCTTCATATGTGGCTCCTGCCTTCATTGTCGGAATGATGAAGTCATCAACGTACTCATCCATCAGATCCAGAACATAGAGCTTGGAAGCGCCTGTCTTCTTTGCCTTTTCCTCAAGACCTTCAAGTTCATCCGCCTGTCCGACGTTGCCGCTGACGGCAATGACTTCACAGTTGTTGTAGTTTTCCTTCAGCCACGGAATGATGATGGAAGTATCGAGACCTCCGCTGTAAGCCAGTACAACTTTTTTGATGTCTTCTTTTTTCATTTTCTTATCTCCTTCATTGAATAATAAAATCGTCCTTCGGACGGTTTTCTGCCCAAAGGACGACGTATCTTCGCGGTGCCACCTTTGTTCCCGTGTAAACACAGGCTCTCTTTCCCTTAACGCGGTCTCTACGTATGCTGCTCGGTTTCCTTCGCAGAATCTGCTCCATGACACGTTCCGTTCACTTTCCTTTATCCCCTCACACCATACGGGACTCGCTTGAAAGCTTTTGTGAGCGTACTACTCCACTTCATTGCTTTACAAACATTTTATTCGACCTCTGAAATATTTCAAGTCATTTCTGAAAATATTTTCTGAATATGAATGAAACAGATTGGCTGTTATTTTCATCAGACACAAGTTCAGGGGAAATCCATGCGCTTTGTTTGCCTGTACATCTTTCCATCCTTTACAATTAATAAAAAGGATAAAGGAGAATAATTATGGGTTTTCGCAAAGACTTTCTATGGGGCGGCGCAACTGCAGCCAACCAGTATGAAGGCGGCTATCTGGAGGGCGGCAGAGGTCTCGCCACTTCAGACGCAATCAGGGGCGGTGACAAGGATCATCCCCGCAAATACACAATAAAGACAAAAGAAGGTGAAATCCTCGAACTCGGCAGAGAAGAGTCCCTGCCCGAAGGAGCAGTCGGATATATCATCCCCGGTATCTACTACCCTTCCCACCAGGCTGTTGACTTCTATCACAGATATAAGGAAGACATCGCCCTCTGCGCCGAAATGGGACTGAAGTGCTTCCGTCTTTCCATCTCATGGTCACGCATTATCCCCAAAGGTGATGACGGTGAGCCGAACGAAGAAGGACTCAAATTCTATGATGACGTATTCGATGAGATGCTGAAATACGGAATTGAACCGGTTGTTACAATCATGCATTTTGACTGTCCGATGTATACGGCAGACAACCTTGACGGCTGGCACAGCAGGAAGCTGATTGACTACTACATTCATTACTGTGACATCATCTTCCGCCGCTATAAGAACAAGGTCAAATACTGGATGACATTCAATGAGATCAACATTCTCAGAAGCTGGATGCAGCTGGGTATTCACAGCACTGCTCCTCAGGTACGCTATCAGGCAGACCACAACATCTTCGTTGCAAGCGCAAAAGCAGTACAGCTCGGTCACAGCATCAATCCCGATTTCAGGATCGGCATGATGGTTGCCTATGGCCCGAACTATCCGCTGACATGCAATCCGGCAGATGTCATGATGTCAATTGAAAAGAACCGTGAGAAGGAATTCTACATGGATGTTCAGGTAAAGGGCTACTATCCCGAATACCAGATGAAGTGGTTCGAGAGAAACAACGTGAAGATCGAAATGGAAGAAGGAGATCTCGAAGAGATTGCCAAGGGTACTGTTGACTATATCGGCTTCAGCTATTACATGTCCAACACTGCTTCCGCTGATCCGGAAGCCGCGAAGATCGGCGGCAACCAGGTATTCGGCGGAAAGAACCCGTATCTGAAAGCTTCTGACTGGGGCTGGCAGATCGACCCGATGGGACTGCGCATTTCCCTCTCTCAGATTTACGACAGATATCACAAGCCGATGTTCATCGTTGAAAACGGCCTCGGCGCAGTTGATAAGGTTGAAGAAGACGGTTCCGTTCATGATCCTTACCGGATTGACTACATGCGCGATCATGTCAAGGCTATGAAGGATGCCGTGGATCTTGACGGTGTGGACCTGATGGGCTACTGTCCGTGGGGACATATCGATCTCGTTTCCGCCGGTACGGGCGAAATGAAAAAGAGATACGGCTTCGTATTCGTTGACCGTTATGATGACGGCACCGGTGATTTCTCCAGAAGAAGAAAAGATTCCTTTTACTGGTACAAGAAATGCTGTGAAAGCAACGGCGAAGATCTCGACTGACAAAAAAACGGAGGTACGGCATGATGAGCCGTGCCTCTTTTTTATGCCCTGTACGGGAATCATTCATATTCCTCGGCGATATACATGTAAGTCTTTCCCTGTCTGATGCGGTACAGAACCCTGCCGTGAAACGATCCTTCCATCACATACATAAAGCCGCCGGCATTTCCGGCATCGATGCAGTAAACCGTTCTTCCTTCCTGACTGTAACCTTCTTTGACAACATACTGTTTTTCACTGCCGGAAAGAGGAATTACGGTATACACTGCCTCATGTGAAAAATAATCCCGGATCACATAAGAATCACTGCCGTATATGCTTCCCTTTTCTACATAGAACAAACCATCATCCGTACAGTCTCCCCGGTATACCGTCAGTCTGCCGAGCGGATCGGCATCCAGAATAAAACGGACCTTCCCTTCCCTGATTGGTTCTGCTTCGCCTTCACCTGAAAAATATCTTTCATTCACCTTCTCTGCTTCCGGCAGAAGAACACCGAACACATATGCAAGCGCCCCGCCGCAGATCAGATAAAGAAACGTACTCATCATTTTCACCTCCCTCAGCTTTCATCAGGAATACCATCCCGAGGCTGAAAAGGTTACATAAAAAAAAGAACTCCGGGGTCACATCCCGGAGTCCGGAGAATTCAGTCAAGATCTTCGCCGTTTGAGGCAATTACCTTCTTATACCATTCGAATGAATCTTTCTTACTGCGTTCAAGCGTACCTGATCCGTCGTTGTTTCTGTCGACATAGATGAATCCGTAGCGTTTCTTCATCTCACCTGTCGTAAAGGATACGCAGTCGATGCATCCCCACGGTGTATAACCCATCAGATCAACACCATCCTCTTCAACAGCCTTCTTCATTTCAATGATATGGTTTTTGAAGTAAGAGATACGGTACGGGTCATGGCATGAGCCGTCCGCTTCCTTCACATCAATTGCCCCAAAGCCGTTCTCAACGATAAAGAGCGGTTTTTCATATCTCTCATAAAACGCGTTCAGCGCGTATCTCAGTCCTTCCGGATCAATTGCCCATCCCCAGTCGGATACCTTGATATAAGGATTGGCAACGGAATAACGTGAGGATCCGTCAAGCGCCTTGGAAACATCCCTGTCTGCCTGGGAGTCCACGGTATTCGTCATATAGTAGGAGAAGCCGATATAGTCGACTGTTCCTTCCTTCAGCGCTTCTTTATCTTCTTCCGTGATGTCGAGATCCCATCCCTTGTTGGCGAACATCTTCAGCGCATATGCGGGATAATGACCGCGGCACTGTACATCGGACCAGAAATATCTCTGATGCATCATCTGCTGGGCGAGAACCTGATCCGCCGGACGGCATGAGAACGGATAAATCGGAACCATGGCGATCATACAGCCGATCTGATAATCCGGATCAATCTCATGACCGATCTTTACCGCTTTCGCGCTGGCGACCAGTTCATAGGCACCGCACTGATACATCGCCTTCTCGGGATCGGGATACGCGCCGAAGTGCACACCGGAATTCGTCCAGCCGAAAATATCGTTCTTGTAGTTCATCTGGTTGTTGATCTCATTGAACGTCATCCAGTACTTTACTTTTCCCTTATAGTGTTCAAAGCAGACCTTCGCGAATTTCACAAAGAAATCAATCGTCTTTCTGTTCAGGAAGCCGCCGTATTCCTTTGCCAGATGATAAGGCATTTCAAAATGAGAGAGTGTGATGACAGGTTCGATATTGTACTTATGCAGTTCATCAAACACATCATCATAGAACTTCAGACCTTCCGCATCGGGTTCATCCTCATCTCCGAGCGGGAAGATACGGGACCAGCCGATTGATGTCCGGAAGCACTTGAATCCCATTTCGGCAAACAGAGCAATATCCTCTTTATATCTGTGATAGAAATCAATGCCGACATGATTGGGATAATACAACCCTTCCTTAACGCCGTCGGTAATCACACGTGCCTTATCCACGGCACCTGCCGTCATGACATCGGCAACACTGAGGCCTTTTGTTGTCCCGATGACACCTCCTTCAAACTGATGGGCAGCCAGTGCACCGCCCCACAAAAAATCTTTTCCTAAAGCCATACGTTTCTTCCTTTCTGATCTGGTTTCTTCTGTCAGTCTGCCGGTTCTTCAAGCGTTTTCCATACCGGAGGAATGTCTTCCCAACGGCAGCGGCACAGCCATCCTGAAGACCCGGAAAATCATGAAATAACGTTAAGTGCAGCAGCTGAAAATATGGTCCGTCATGCGGAGATGCCGCTTTGGATGGTTTGAAATGATCCGGCAGTGACTCATTCTGCGCATTATTATCGGTCTGTTCAGTATCTTCCGCTTTGTATTCATATGTTTTCTCAGTAAGATGGAAAGCACGGTCAATCACCGTTATCACGAACAAGACTGCAGCCGGAATGGCAAAATGATATGTTTCTGATGCAGAGCCTGCAGTTTCATACAGGAATGATTTCTCTGCTGTTTTTATCAGTATATCACAGTCATTTGGACTTGCGTTCAATCCGCTGATTGTTTACGATAACAGCGGCTGAAAGGAACCGACATGTCACTGAAAGATAAACTTCTTGAACATTTTCTGCTTCATCCCGATGAAAGTCTTTCGGGTGAGAAGCTTGCCGAAACATATCATGTATCACGGGCAGCCGTCTGGAAAGCAGTGAAGGCGATCCGCGAAGACGGTTACGATATTTCTTCATCAGCTTCAGGATACTGCTTCACAAGCCGCAATGACGTGCTGAACGCTGCTGTCATCAAAGCCCTCAGGCCTGAGATTACCGCTCCGGTTTACGTATTTCAGGAGATTGACTCAACAAACAACTACGCAAAGATACTCGCTGCACAGAACGCTCCGGCGGGAACAGTTGTCATTGCGAACCATCAGACGGCAGGCCGCGGACGTCAGGGACACACATTCTATTCCCCGAAGGATACCGGACTGTATTTCTCGCTGATCATTCATCCCGGACATATGGAATACATTTCCCGCATCACCCCTGCCGCTGCGGTCGCCGCATGCGAGGCAATCGCCGAAACAACCGGTATACGGCCAGGCATCAAATGGGTCAACGACCTGTTCATCGGCAGACAGAAAATCGCCGGCATCCTGAGTGAAGCCGTTACGGATTTTGAGACCGGCAGAATCGATACTGTAATCATCGGCATCGGCATCAACTGCCGGACAGAAGAATTCCCGGATGAGATACGTGATACTGCCGGTTCGCTCAACGCGGAAAAGCTTTCACGCAATCTTCTGGCGGCTGTGCTGAGGGAAAAACTGATGTATTACACTTCAAATCCGGAAGATCCCCGTATGATGGATCTTTACAGAAGGGATTCCATCGTGATCGGAAAGAACATCACGTACACTTACAACGGTGAGATACTCAGCGCCTTTGTGACGGGAATCAATGATGACGGAAACCTCCTCTTAACAAAAAAAGACTGCAGCACACAGGTGCTGCAGTCTGGAGAAATATCGATTAAAGACTGGCAGGCCCTCTAAACGGAGGGTCTTTTTCATGCGGTGCGCAGACGTCTGACAGCCGGCATAAGACGCGGCGTCAGTACGCAGACAATGGCCATCTTCAGAAAATCACCGGGAAGGAAAGGGATCACGCATGCCGCAAGTGAAGCCATCAGATCCATACCGGTATATTTCATGAACCATACTGTTCCGATCAGATACAGAACAGCTGTACCCGCAAGCATTCCCCCTGTTCTTAGCGCCATGCTTTTCCAGCCTGAGCTGTGATCTGCTTCAGCTGTCATACCGCAGATATAAGCCAGAGGCAGATAGCCGAGAATATACCCGCCGGTCATACCGAAGACAATACCTGCTCCGCTGCTGTATCCGGCAAATACCGGAAGACCGGTCATACCGAGAATAATGTAGATAAGTACGGCAAGTGTACCGCATTTACTGCCCAGAAGCTCCCCCGCCAGCATGACCGCAAATGTGGCAAGAGAAACCGGCACCCCTCCGCTCAGCGGCAGTGAAACCGGAGATAAAACACAAATCACGGCAGCCATAACGGCAGTGGCCGCAGTTTCCTTAACATTCAGATTCATTCTGTCCCCCTTTCGTAAACCAAATAATAAATATCGGTTTACGATTAAGGATTATACTTCCATTCCCGCATAACGTAAAGAAAAACCTGTCTTCCGGAAGATACCGGTTATATGAACTAGCGTGGATTTACCCCTACAGGTTGAACTACCGTGTGGGCGAAAATACTATCAGGTTGAACTAGCGTGGATACCGGGAAACAGGCTGTATGTTCATTACTTTTTGAACGGTGCGCGCAGTAATACGCTTCTGTTGAACACCAGATGATCTGCTGTGCTGTCCTTATTGTCAAGGCAGAAGTAGCCTGTACGCATGAACTGGAATGTCGGCGCGTTGGAACCGGTGCGGTTCTCTCTGCGGTCAAATTCCTCTGCGACTTCCTTCATGGACTTCTCAACCTTGCAGCCCTTAAGAATTGTCAGGCTTTCGGGATTCAGCGCTTCGAGGAAATTCTTGTCCGGTCCGTCCGGATTGGGATCGGTGAACAGATTGTCATAGAGACGGACTTCCGCGTCCATGCAGTTTTCCGAATCAACCCGGTGAATCGTGGCGCCTTTGGCCTTTCTTCCGTCAGCCGGATCACCGCCGCGGGATT
>CACXDM010000033.1 GCA_902766435.1 uncultured Erysipelotrichaceae bacterium
TTCCTGATGTCCCTTTCTCGGACAACATAATTATACCATCCTGTTGATCAGCTCTTCACCACCACTGTGCAAATGTGGATTCTTTTCATTTAAAAGACCATCTCCGGGATGGCCTTTTTCATTTCATGCATTCTCTTTCCGCCTGCTGCCAGTATGCCAGCTTCTGCATCAGCATTGCGCGGCGCGGATCATCGCTGCGGCAAAGACGCAGGATGGAGGAAATCTTTTCCGCCTTTCGCTGAGAAAACTGTCTGAATTCCTCATCTTTTCTCTGCAGCAGTACAGGACCGCACTCAATTTCATATGCGCTGTAAGGTTCATGCTTTTCTGTGTTAAAGGATACAATCACATAGTCAAATCCTTTTTCCCGGACGACCCGTTCATCGGTAATCGTATATCCCCTGTCACTGATCCACTGACGGATCAGTTCGGTATCCTTATTGATTTCAACAATGATCTGCTTCATTGCCGGCAGTCTTCCGGCTGCCTTTTCAAGTATACCGGCGGCTGTATGATAACCCATTCCGGCTATTACGGCGCAGTCCGCATCTTCAGGCACATTGTCAAATCCGCTGCCGAGAACAGTGATGATTCTGTCCTGAAGCCCTTCCGCCGCTATGTTTGCCCGTGCCGTTTTCAGCGGTCCCTCACTGATGTCACAGGCATAAGCCTTTATGGCAGTACCGTTTCTGACTGCCGTGATCGGAAGAAAGGCGTGGTCTGTGCCGATATCGGCAAGTATCACGCCCTTCATGATCATTTCGGAAATTGTATTGATCCGCCTGTTCATCAACGGTCAAAGAAGTCCTTGAGACGCTTGGAACGGGTCGGATGCTTGAGCTTTCTCAGCGCTTTTGCCTCAATCTGACGGATTCTTTCACGGGTGACGTTGAATTCACGTCCCACCTCTTCAAGAGTTCTTGTTCTTCCGTCATACAGACCGAAGCGCAGACGGAGAACCTTCTCCTCACGTTCGGTAAGACCGGCAAGCACACTGTTGATCTCATCCTTCAGCAGCTGGTTGGATGCATACTGATCGGGACTCATCGCGTCCTTGTCTTCAATGAAATCTCCCAGATGGGAATCATCTTCTTCACCGATCGGCGTTTCAAGAGACACAGGTTCGAGGGCGATCTTCTGAATCTCCCTGACCTTTTCCGGTGAGATGCCTTCCATTTTCTGGCTGATCTCTTCCGCCGTCGGCTCCCGTCCGAGTTCCTGAACGAGCTGACGCTGTATCCGGGTCAGCTTGTTGATGGTTTCAACCATATGTACGGGGATTCTGATTGTTCTGGCCTGGTCGGCAATCGCTCTTGTGATGGCCTGACGGATCCACCATGTCGCATAGGTGGAGAACTTGAAGCCTTTTCTATAATCGAATTTCTCTACTGCCTTGACAAGACCCATGTTTCCTTCCTGAATCAGATCCAGGAAAAGCATGCCTCTGCCGACATATTTCTTGGCGATTGAGACAACAAGTCTCAGATTCGAAGAAATCAGTATGCTTCTGGCCTCTTCATCGCCTTCTTCGATTCTCTTTGCGATCTCAGGTTCATCCTCCGGCTTGAGAAGCGGAACACGTCCGATCTCCTTGAGATACATTTTTACCGGATCGTTGAGCTGAACACTGGAAGACTTGGAATAAAGACTGATTTCGGGAATGCGTGAAATGGAAAGTTCATCGTCTTCCTCACGCTCCTCATCTGACTCTTCTTCCTCTTCTTCCTCTTCTTCTCCATCCTCATCTTCCATCAGATCCATATCATCATCACCGACGGAAAGATCTTCAATATCATCGTCTTCGGAAATCTTGATATTCTCGCTGCTGAACCAGTCCCAGAGCTGGTCAAGATCATCATCGTCCATATCCAGATGATCAAGAGATGCCATGACATCCTTCTGGAAGATCTCACCGTTTTCGTTGTAAACACGGATATATTCTTCCTTCAGCTCCTCTAGTCCCTTCAGTTCCTTGCTTTTGCCGCTGACGTTGTAAACCTGTATTGCTGCCTTTGTTTCCCTGAGCTCGATTTTCTTATCCGGTGTTATTTCGGTTTCAGCCGCCACCGTCTCTTTTTCCGGAGTATTCTTTTTTCTTGTCTTTGCGGCCGTTTCCTTTTTCACCGTTTTCTTCTTTTCGGTTTCTTTTTTCGCAGTATCCTTTTTTGCGGATTCTTTTTTCACGGAAGCTTTCTTGGTCTTTTTTGTTTCTTCAGCCGCTTCATTTTCTGCGGCAGCCTTTTTTGTAGTCTTTTTTCTTGTCTTTTTTACTGTTTCGGTTACAGCTTCATCAGCTTTCTTCATCAATATACCTCCGTAATTCCTTCAGACAGCTGCTGTATTTATTCAGGAGAATCTCTCTGCTCCTGATGTTCATGTCAGAGTTCAGCTGTTCCTTGTACGCATCAGCTTCACTGCTCAGAACGGCAATCTTCACTCTCCGCACAGCACCATCCATTACTTTTTCGTCATATCCGCCATAATCATCCTGAATCAGGGAAACAATCAGGTTTCTGGCATTCTGGTCTTCTGTCTCATCAATCAGTCTGACTGCGTCAACACTTCCGGCCGTTCTTGTATGATCAATCATCATCATGGCAAGATTCTGTCTGACGGGATCATTGAGATATCCGAGTTCGTTCTCGAATCTTCTCACGGCTTCCGGAGAGTGCATCATCATTTTCAGGATCAGTTCCTCAGCCCTGTCCTCCCCCCGGCGGATCCTGTTTTTAACCGGTTCCGTCCTTTGGGGCAGTTTCCTTGGCTGCGCATAGTCAAGATGGATACCCGTTATGGAGGAAAGCTGTTCGGTAAAGTACCGGCGGTCAGTTTCATCTTCCAGAAGACTGACTTCCTCCATTGCCTTCCTGACGAATTCCTTCTTTTCCATGTAGCTGTCCATGTTTGTTCTGTCCTTCAGATAGGAGATCACAAACTCGATCCAGGATACTTCACGGGAAACCATTTCCTTCAGTCCGTCAGGTCCGTCCTGAAGAATAATCTCATCGGGATCACGCCCGGTTCTGTTGAGAACAACAGAGATACTGCATCCGGCTTCTCTTGCCATTTTACCGGCGCGGAACGTCGCTGCCTGACCGGCATCATCGCCGTCATAGCAGAACACGATTCTGGCTGCGGCTGATCTGAGAAGCTGAATCTGCCGCGGAGTACAGGCGGTTCCCAGCGTACATACCGCATTCTCCAGTCCTGCCCGGTAAAACGCAATCACGTCGGTAACCCCTTCGCAGACATAGATCTTACCGCTGCGGCGGGCTGAAGCCTTTGCCCGGTGGATGTTGTAAACAATATTTCCTTTGACAAACAGATCGGTTTCATTGGTGTTGATGTACTTTGAACGGTCCGCCGGATTCATCGTTCTTGCGCTGAAGCCGATCGGGTTTCCGTTCTGATCATGGATCGGAAATGTAATCCTTGAATCAAAGACATCATGGAAACCGGACATCGTATTACGAACGATGTTGGCCCGTATCAGATCCGCATCGGAATATCCCTTCGCATGAAGAAACCGGTAAACGGCATCTCCTCCCGGATTGTATCCGATCTGAAAGACCTTCCGGACTTCTTCGTTCAGCCCTCTTTTGTCGAGATATTCTCTTACCGATGAAGCGGAAGAAAGATCAATCTGATACATGCAGAAGCTGATCATTTCATTCAGTGCGCGGTAAAGCACCTGTCTTGCAGGATCCACATGAACCTCATATGCCGCAGGCTCATGGAAAAGCTGAAAGCCGACCAGATCCGCCACTCTGACAACTGCTTCGGTAAACGGCACCTTTTCATAATTCTGAACGAAGGTGAATACATTTCCGCCGTTGCCGCAGACAAAACACTTATAGATCTGTTTATCCGGTGAAATGGACATGGAAGGAGTGTGATCATCATGGAACGGACAAAGCGCAGTATAGGATTTTCCTTTGCGGCTTACCTGAATGTAATGACCGATCACGTCAACGATGTCGGCTCTTGCCCGGACGGCATTGATTTCTTCTTCACTGATTCTTGCCATTTTCACCTTTCAAACTCAGAAGCGGATTTCACCTCTGATCTTGGAACGAACTTCTTCAACGGTCATGCGTTCCTGCTCCATGGAATCACGGTAACGGATTGTGACCGTTCCATCCTGCAGCGTCTGTTCATCGATCGTAATGCAGTACGGTGTTCCGATCTCATCCTGACGGCGGTAGCGCTTGCCGATCGAACCGGTCTCGTCATACATGACACTGAAGTCATAGGACAGATCCTTTCTGATCTTTTCCGCCGTCTCACCGTACTTCTTGCGCAGCGGCAGTACAGCTGCCTTTACCGGCGCAAGCACCGGACTGAAACGCATGACGACTCTTGTATCACCGTTTTCAAGTGTTTCTTCATCATATGCATCCGTAAAGAACATGAAGAACAGTCTTTCAACACCGACTGCCGGCTCCACGACATACGGAATGTATTTTTCATTTGTGACAGGATCGAGATATGTCAGATCCTTGCCGGAGGTATTCTGATGCTGTGACAGATCATAGTCCGTTCTGTCCGCAATACCCCAGAGTTCACCCCAGCCCCACGGGAATCTGTATTCGATATCCGTGGTGGCTTTGGAATAGAAGCTGAGTTCTTCCTTCTCATGATCACGGAAACGGAGGTTTTCCTTCTTTCCGCCCAGACTCAGAATCCAGTCCATGCAGAAATTACGCCAGTAAGGGAACCAGTCATCATCTGTCCCGGGTTTGCAGAAGAATTCCATCTCCATCTGTTCAAACTCTCTCGTACGGAAAATGAAGTTTCCGGGCGTAATCTCGTTACGGAAAGACTTTCCGATCTGACCGATGCCGAACGGCAGCTTTTTACGGTATGCGCGCTGTACATTCTTAAAGTCAACGAACATTCCCTGGGCTGTCTCCGGTCTCAGATAAATCGTGCTCTTGCCGTCTTCCAGTGTTCCCTGGAATGTCTTGAACATCAGGTTGAACTGACGGATCGGCGTAAAGTCATGCTTGCCGCAGTCAGGACAGGGAATCTTGTTGTCCTCGATGAATTTTTCCATTTCGGCATTTGACCATCCCTCGCATGTCACCTTTCCGCCGGACCAGTTTTCAATCAGCTGATCAGCCCTGTGACGTGTCTTGCACTGACGGCAGTCCATCAGCGGATCACTGAATCCCTTAAGGTGTCCGGAAGCTTCCCAGACTTTCGGATTCATCAGGATCGCAGCCTGAATCTCAACATTGTTCGGATCTTCCTGAATGAATTTCTTCTGCCAGGCTCGTTTGATGTTGTCCTTCAGCATGACGCCGTACGGACCGAAGTCCCATGTGTTGCTGAGACCGCCGTAAATTTCCGAGCCCTGGAATACAAAGCCCGTATTTTTCGCATGAGAAACAATCAGATCAAATGTCTTCTCCATGTATTTACCCTCCGTAATAAGTCTTAATAGCCCAAATAGTATAGCACTTTTGCACTTGTCAATCAACGACGAAAAGACGTTCGTAAAACGCCGCCGAACGTATTTCAATACCTGTGTGATGCTTGAGTATTTCTTTTAGGATAACCAGATCCTTCAGCTCTGCTCCTCCTGCTTTTGAAACAATATCCGCATGTTTCAGACCGCCCTTTGCGATCAGCCGGAACCGTTTCAGATCCGCCGTATCCAATACCGGCAGATGTCTTGCGGCCGCGTGCTCGGCGCAGAGAAAACCGCCCTCTGAAACACTCAGCGAGGTAACACGGGGACTGCCGCACACCGCGCATCCGTCAGCCGACGGGGCAATGCCGAACAGCTTCATCACATCGCTGAGATACAGGGCAAGAACCGTATGTGTATCCATACCGCTCTCAATTAAATCAAAACATGTTTCCAGCATGCCGAACTGCTCTGCCGGGTGTTCCGTCTCACTTCCCGCAAGATTCATCTCATCTGCGATCTGTGCCGCATACGCCGCAGCCGCACTTGCTTTCAGATCCTGATGAATATGCATATAGAACTTTTTCGTTCTTGCCGTCTTCAGCCGGAAAACAGAGCGGTCCTGTTTATAATCAAACTGAAACTCCCCCATTGTGTACGGAATCACCGATCCGGCATTTTTGCTTGTCATGCGTCTTACACCGCGTACGGAAAACGAGATCTTTCCATAGTCCCGGGTCAGTACGGTAATCATGACATCGGCCTCCCGGAAATCCGTCTGCCTCAGAATGAGTCCCTGCGCCAGTTCATTCATTCGCCGCGAAACGCTCCTCCATAGCCGTACTCGGTAATTCTCGCATCTCTGCTGCGCCATTCATCCTCAACCCGGACGAACAGTTCCAGAAAGACCTTCTTCCCGAGAAGTTTTTCCAGATCTTCTCTTGCAAGGGTACCGATCTTTTTCAGCATACTGCCCTGTTTTCCGATCATGATTCCCTTCTGGCTCTTTTTCTCTACCAGAATCAGAGCCTGAATATAACACGCATTCTTTCTGAATTCCTTCGATTCCACCATGACTGCCGTCGCGTGGGGTATCTCTTCCTCGGTGCACTGCAGCACTTTCTCACGGATGATCTCCGCAATCCGGAAATTCTCCGCTCCGTCACTGACTGTTTCCGCCGGATAAAGAAGATCCCCTTCCGGCAGATATTTCTTTGTCGTCTGAATCAGATCATCAAATGATTTCCCGAATTTGGCGGATAAAGGAAAATACTCCGCAAAATCAAATCTGCTCTGCCACTGCTGCAGCTTTTTGATGACCTGTTTCTGATCCATCTTATCGATCTTGTTGAGAATCAGAAATACGGGCAGCCCGGTATTCTTTACCATATTCAGAACAAATTCATCTCCCTTGGAAATCGGAACACTGCCGTCCGTCACAAGATAGATCAGATCAACGCCCATCATGACATCACCTGCTTCCTTGTTCATCCGGCTTTCCAGTCTGTATTTCGGTTTATGAATACCAGGTGTATCGGTAAATACGATCTGAACATCTTCTTCTGTTCTGATTCCCCGGATTTCGGAACGTGTTGTCTGCGGCTTGTCGGAAACGATCGCCACCTTTTCTCTGACCAGGTTGTTGATCAATGTGCTTTTTCCGGCATTCGGTCTGCCGGCAAGCGCCACAAATCCGCTTCTCATCGGATGACATCCTCAATGCCGAACTGCATCGGCAGAAGCCGCCTGATTGTCATATCAACCTCCTGTGTGCCGTTGCTGAGATAGATCGGAACATCCTGCCCGATCAGCTCGGAAAGTACCTGACGGCAGATTCCGCACGGCGCGCATACCCTGTCGCCGTCACTGACGATGGCAACCGCCGTAATATTATCTTTTCTGACGCCGTCCGAATAAGCCGCAAACACAGCACTTCTTTCCGCGCAGTTCGTCGCTCCGAAAGAAGCGTTTTCTATATTTGTTCCCTTGTAGACTTTGCCGGTGTCGGTCAGAACAGCAGCGCCGACATGATATCCGGAATACGGAGCGTATGAATTCTCCATTGCCTCAAACGCCTTGCGAATCAGTTCTTCTCTTGTCATATAAATCTCCTCCAAAGAATGATCATGGCTGAAACCAGCGCGCATACCGAAGCCGTCAGGACCGCCCCGGCAGAGAGATCCTTGATCAGGCGGATCTCTTCCTTTTCCTGCCGTGAGATAAGATCACAGGTTTTTTCAATACATGTATTCAGCATCTCGGTACTGAGAACCATGCCGATGCACAGAATGACCTGAATCCATTCCGTACCGTCCAGCTTCAGAACAATGCCGGCAATAACAGCCATCACTGCCAGCAGCATCTGAAACCGCACCGAGTGATCGTCAAGACCGTCCCTCAGTCCTCTGAATGCATGGGAAAACTTCTCCCTCATTGTCTCTGCACGATCGGATCAAGTATCTCCTCCTGCAGAGAAAACATGACCTTTTCGTCCTCCTCGTTCATATGATCATATCCGAGACAATGAAGCAGTCCGTGGGTGAACAGAAAACCGAGTTCTCTTTTCTCACTGTGGCCGTATTCCCTGGCCTGCCGCTTCATATAATCCAGATTGATAAACAGATCTCCAAGATCCTTTTCCGCTTCATCGATCTCAGGCATACCGCCCTCCCGCGCCGCAAAGCTGATAACATCCGTCGGTCTGTCGATACCCCTGTATTCATAATTGATCTTATGGATCGTCCGTGAGCGGACCAGTGTGACGCTGATCTGATAGTCGTCACAGAGCTGCAGACGCTTTTCCGCCGCCCCGGCAATTTCCGAAAACAGATCTTCAAATCCTTCCGTATCCGCATTTGTCCGGTTGATTAATGTAATATCCATGCTGAAATCTCCTCAGTCAATGTGCCTTTATTATAGCCGAAAACCGCTTCATCTGTATCACTGTCCCGTGATGCGGTTCAAAAGCCGTTCCAGAAAACCCGGTCTGCCGTGATTTCTTGAAGGAGATGATATATCAACTCTTTTCACCTGAATATCCTCCCCGTCAATGACGATTTCCATATAGGAAGGATGCCGGCCGTCCCGGTTATGAAACAGCGATCCGGGATTCAGCAGACGGATTCCCTTCTGAACCGTATCCTGATATGTGTGAACGTGACCGAAGAAGACCGTATCACACCCTGCCTCCGCCGCATTTTCGAGCATCGTTTCATATTTGAAATAGCGGAGAAAGTCCTTATGTCCGTGGCAGACATAGATCCGGTACGCACCGATTTCCAGAATCAGACGCAGCGGAACGGAATCATCGTAATACTGATCATGGTTGCCTCTGACAAACAGAAAGCCTTCCATTTCCTGCGGTGTCATTTCACTGTCCCCGCAGTGAATCAGATAATCATAATCCGCGTATTTTTCCCTCAGCCGATGCAGTATCTCACGGTCACCGTGATTATCTCCGCAGAGCAGTATTCTGACTGGTGCCATATCCTTTACTCCCGCCGGGAAAAAATGAACGCTGGTGCGTTCATTTCCTCTCCGGTCTTTCACCGTATTCTTCGTAGCGCTCAATGATTTTCTGTACCAGCGGATGTCTGACGATATCGTCGGAAGACAATTCGACCATACTGATTTCCGGAATGCCCCGCAGAATATCCGACGCATGGATCAGTCCGCTCAGCGTATGACGGTCCAGATCAATCTGTGTGATATCCCCGGTGATGATCATTTTTGAGCGGAATCCGAGTCTGGTCATGAACATCTTCATCTGCGGAACGGTTGTATTCTGCGCCTCATCAAGAATGACATAGGCATCGTCAAGTGTGCGTCCCCGCATATAGGCAAGCGGTGCAATCTCAATTGCGCCCTTTTCGATCAGTTTTTCCGTCTGTTCACTGCCGAGCATCACATGCAGAGCATCATAGAGAGGTGTCAGATACGGATCCACCTTTTCCTTCAGGTCCCCCGGCAGAAAGCCGAGATTCTCCCCTGCTTCCACAGCAGGCCTTGTCAGCACAATCCTTTTGACATCACCCTTTTTCATTGCCGTAACCGCTCTGATTACGGCAAGATAGGTCTTGCCTGTTCCGGCCGGACCGATCGCAAATACCACCGGGTATTTTTCCATTGCCTCCACAAAAGCGGCCTGACCTCTGGTCTTCGGTGTAATTACCTTACCGGAAAGTGTTCTGCCGACAACCTGTGAACTGAAATCCGCAAAGAAAATATCTTCGCCTCTTTCCGCCAGACGGCACGCATATATAACATCCTGTTCCGTCACGGATCTTCTCTGATCAGAAAGCTTCTGCAGTGCCTTCAATACAGCCCGCGCTTTCTGTTCCGTCTGCGGCTGGGCGCTTCTGAGAAAGAAGACCTGATCACGGTACGATATTTCACAATTCAGACATTCACCAAGAACATTCAGATTCCGGTCGGCTGTTCCGACGATATCCATTGCCTGGCTGTCTGTAAGATTGTCAATTCTGATTTTCAATGTATCCAAAAGCTGCTCCTGTCCTTTTACCTGCGGTATACCATGGTTCCCGCGCCTTCATCAGTCAGTATTTCGATCAGAACGGCATGTGAGATCGTACCGTCAAGGATCGTGACACCGGATACCCCGTTGTTGACGGCATCAATGCAGCATCTGATCTTCGGGATCATACCCCCGTAGATTTCTCCGTTCTCCATCATCTTCTCAGCAGTCACCACATCAAGTTCACTGACAAGTGTATCGGGATCACTCGGATCGTGCATGACGCCTCTGATATCCGTCATCATGATCAGTCTGTCAGCCTTCATCGCCTGTGCGATTCTGCCGGCAGCCGTATCGCCGTTGATATTGTAGGTATTGCCTTCCTCATCACAGCCGAGAGTGGAAATAACCGGGATATAACCGTTGTCGAGCAGATCATCAATCAGCTTTGTATTCACATTCGTTACATCACCGACATAACCGTACTTTTCATCTCTGATCTTCGCTTCAATCAGACGCGCATCCATGCCGGAAAGTCCGACCGCCATGCCGCCTTTCTCCTGCAGAAGATTGACAAGTGACTTATTGATTCTGCCGGCAAGAACCATCTGGGCGATATCAATCGTTTCCTTATCGGTAACCCGCAGTCCGTCAATGAATACCGGCTTTTTCCCGAGTCTCTGCATCATTTCACTCAGCTCCGGCCCGCCGCCGTGCACCAGAACTGTCCTGACACCGACCATTGTCAGAAGGACAATATCCTCCATCACCTGTTCCTTCAGGGTTTCCGATATCATTGCGTTGCCGCCGTATTTCACAACGACAGTCCGGCCGAAGTATTTTCTGATATACGGCAGAGCCTGGGAGATGATCTCCGCTCTGTCGGAATTGTCATAATGATTCATGTTCTGTAATCTCCGTTTATTCTCACATAATCATAGGTAAGGTCACATCCCCAGCAGACAGCAGTCTGTTCCCCGCTTTTCATATCCGCCTGAATAATGACTTCTTTTTCCGAAAGGATCCGTTTGGCCAGTTCCTCATCAAAGTCAACGCCTGTTCCCCTGCGGCAGACAGTGATACTGCCGGCAGCGGATGAAAAACGGATGTCCACCTTCCGGTAGTCAAACTGAACGCCGGAGTATCCGAGCGCGCAGAGTACTCTGCCCCAGTTTGCATCATTGCCGAATACGGCCGCTTTTGTCAGAGAGGAACTGACTACGGATTTGGAAAGCCTTTCCGCTTCCTCTTCCGTTGCAGCGTTGATGACTTCACACGTGATCAGATGCTTTGCGCCTTCCCCGTCCGCAGCCATCCTTCTTGCCAGATCAATGCACAGTGCCAGAAGCGCTTCCTTCATGATGTGGTAAGAGGCATTCTTTGATGTAATTGTCTCATTTCCGGCCAGGCCGTTTGCCATCATGATCAGTGAATCATTTGTGGAAGTATCCCCGTCAATGCTGATCCGGTTGAAACTGTGATTGCATACATCCCTGAGCATCTGCTGCAGAAGATCAGCATCAATTGAACAGTCTGTTGTGATATAGCACAGCATCGTACCCATATTCGGATGAATCATGCCGCTTCCTTTTGAAATGCCCCCGATCCTGACAGTCTTTCCGTTCAGTTCGATTTCCACCGCGCATTCCTTTTTCTTCTTGTCGGTCGTCATGATCGCATGCGCTGCTTCATCAGAACCTTTCGCGCTGTGTTCCAGACGCTTCAGAAGAACCGGTATTCCCGCTTTCACCGCATCGATATTCAGCCTCTGACCGATGATGCCGGTAGAGCCTACAAGTACTTCCTCCTTACGGAAGCCGAGCGCTTCAGCACCCGCATCCCGCATGGCATATGCATTTTCAAGATCATCCGGGGCGCAGGCATTGGCAATACCGCTGTTGACGAACACAGCACGGCATGACCTGCTTTTCACCGTTTCCAGATTGACGAGAACCGGTGCTGCCTTTACCGCATTCTTGGTAAACAGAGCTGCCGAGGTACACGGCGCATCCGATACGATAAACGCAAGATCATTCTTTGCCTTATTCGGTCTTATGCCGCAATGGATCCCGCCGGCCTTAAAACCGAGCGGAGCGCATATACCGCCTTCGACCCACTTCATTTATCTTCTCCCGTAATCAGGCCTTCCGTCTCATCGGCGCCGATCACCAGATTCATATTCTGAATTGCAGCTCCGCATGCTCCTTTTCCAAGATTATCAAACAAAGAGGAAAGAACAATCCGTTCCTCATTGCCGAATACGGAAATCAGCAGTGCGTCAGAGCCCGCCATTTCACTGGCGGAAGTAAACCCGTTTCTTTCACACGCTTCAGAATAACGGATTACCGGACCGGTGTATGTCCTGCGGTATATATCACGGATTTCATCCGGCGATGCGCTGATCTCACGCGCAGACAGGGTCACAACCGTCTGCATTCCCTGAGGATAATCCGCCACAACCGGACAGAATGCCGGTTCGGTATTCAGACCGCAGATCACCTTCATCTCCTTCAGGTGCTTATGATGCTGTGTAAGACCGTACATCCGCGGCGCATCCAGCAGAGGATCTCTTTCCTCTTCTTCATACTGGGCAATCATTTTCTTTCCGCCGCCGGTATATCCCGTCAGGCTGAAGCAGTTCAGCATCGTATCGGGTGAGAGAACACCGGCATCGGTCAGCGGACGGATCAGCGTGATAAAACCCGTCGCATGACATCCGGGATTGGCAATCCGCCGCGCATTTCTGATTTTATCTGTTCCTGTCAGTTCGGGAAGACCGTAAACCCAGTCGGGATCGGTACGGTGTGCTGTTGATGTATCAATGACTGTTGTCCGGTCTGAAACAACCAGACGGGCAGCTTCTTCTGCCGCCGCATCAGGAAGGCATAAAAAGACAACATCAGCCTGATTCATCAGTCTGCCCCTGACCTCCGGATCATGTCTTTGTTCGTAGGGGATCGAAAGAATCTCAATATCTTTTCTCTCAGACAACCGCTGATGTATACGCAGACCGGTAGTTCCGCTACTGCCGTCAATAAATATCTTTTTCATTACAGTCTCCTTAAAAAAGCCCTTTGAAATAAACCTTCAAAGGACTGTACATGCATATGTTCCGATAAATCCTTCCGTGTACTTTTCCATACGCTAAAAATTATAGGGAAAAATACCGATTTGACAAGTATTCTGTATGAATCCGTATATCCTCAGCCTTTTATCAGCTTCACACCGCTGCTCGTGCCGATTCTCTCAGCTCCCGCCGCAATCATCTCATCCATTGCTTCACGGGTTCTGATTCCGCCGGCCGCCTTGACCTTGATGTTTTCCCCGACTGTTTCCTTCATCAGTCTGACATCCTCTGCCTTCGCTCCGCCTGTGGAGAATCCCGTACTGGTCTTGATGAAATCAGCCCCTGCATTCTTTACACAGATTCCCGCTCTTACAATCTCATCCTTCGTCAAAAGACACGTCTCAATGATTACCTTGAGAACAAGATCACCGACAGCTTCTTTGACAGCTTTGATCTCATCTGTCACATACTGATCATCCCCGTCCTTCAGACGGCCGATATTGATGACCATGTCAACTTCTTCAGCGCCTTTCTTAACAGCATCCTGCGCTTCAAATACCTTGCTTTCCGTGGTCATTGCGCCAAGCGGAAAGCCGATTACCGTACACACTTTCACATCTGTGCCGGCAAGAATCTCAGCAGCGGTCTCAATCCAGCACGGATTGATGCATACAGATGCAAAGTGGTTTTCCTTCGCCTCTTCACAGATCTTTATAACCTGTTCTTTTCCGGCTTCGGGTTTCAGGATTGTGTGATCAATATAACGGTTCAGTTCCATTTTCATTCTCCTTACAGAAACAGTATTTCTTCAGTACTTCACGGGCAACGGCATCATCACCTTCATAGGATTCCCGTCCGAACTCACGGAAGATGAATCTCTCATCACCCTTGCCGAGAATCAGAACGGTATCTCCCGGATCGGACAGTTCCACTGCCTGTCTGACGGCATCATAGCGGTCTTCCAGAATAATGTAGTTTGTATTTTTGATTCCGGCTGCGATATCCAGACAGATGCTTCGCGGCTTCTCCGTTCTCGGATCATCCTCCGTTAAAATGATCATATCACAGTAACGGTCAAGAATCCGTCCGAAGACAGGACGTTTCTCCGTATCACGCTTGCCGGTGCTGCCGGTCAGGGCAATAATCCTGTTGCCTTTCGGTGTAATCGCGGCAGCGTACTGACAGACCCGTTCAATGCCGTCCGGCGTATGCGCAGTATCAATCAGAATGTTGAACGGCTGTCCTTCACTGATCCGCTCCATACGTCCCTCAACACTGTGCAGTGAATTCAGATACGGCAGCATTTCCGTAATAGAGATACCGAACTGACAGAGGGCCGCTATGGCAGCGAGCAGATTATAGATATTGAACCGGGCAACCAGATTCGTTTCGATTTCATATTCCATTTTGCCGATGCGGAGTGTCATTCTGGTCTTATCCTTCAGAAGCTGGTACTTAACCACCTGGTAATCCGCGTCATTATCAATTCCATAGGTGACGATTTTGGCGGGCGTATCCGCGACAATTCTCATCCCGTACGGATCATCGGCGTTGGTGACCGCCACAGCGGAATCCTTCAGAGAGTCGAAAAGCTTCTTCTTGGCCGCAAAGTAATTTGACATGGATCCGTGGTAATCCAGATGATCACTGGAAAGATTGGTGAATAAGGCAGCGTCAAAATCGATGCTCTTTACCCGGTTCAGCTCAACCGCGATCGAAGAGACTTCAAGGGCGCAGCTTTCCATTCCGGCATCCCGCATATCGCGCAGAATCCCGTGCAGATCATCAATATCCGGTGTCGCCGGCAGAGGCGGAAGCTTGACATTGCCGTATTCCACGGCACTGGTGCCGCTGTATCCGGTCGGATGAAAGTGATTCAGAATGTCACGGATAATATAGGAAACAGAGGATTTTCCGTTCGTACCGGTAATGCCGAACATCAGCATATTATGGCTGGGATACCCGTAGAACGCATCCGCAACCTGATTGAAGACTTCCGTCACATCCTTCACCTTGATATATGTAATCTCCGAATGCATGAACGGAAGAACTTCACTGTGAACGATGACCTTTGCGCCGTTTTCAATTGCCTGCTCGATAAAGCGGTGACCGTCAAACATCATTCCCCTGACACAGAAAAAAATCGAGTCAGGTCTTTTTTTACGGCTGTCCGCCATCAGACTTCTGATTTCTATATCAGGTGCGTTTTCAAACAGTTCCGACAGTTTCATAATGCCACCTCACCATACATCCGGTGATCCTTCACTTCCTTCAGCACAACCTCCAGCGGTACGCCATGGGGATACGTTCCGGGAACCAGAACGGAAATATACTCTGAAGAATATCCTTTTGTATACCCTTCTTCTGTTTCTTCCGGAATGATCACCGCATGCCTGCCGGTCATCTGATTCATGTATTCATCAAGCAGACGGCGGGAGAGTTCCATGCATCTGCCGGTGCGTTCTTTTCTGACTGCCGGCGGAACGACTTCCGGCATTGATGCGGCTTCTGTTCCCGTGCGTTCCGAATACGGGAATACATGCAGGAAGGAAAAAGCGCATTCCTGCAGAAACCGGTATGTTTCCATGAAATCCTCTTCCGATTCGGAAGGAAAACCGGTGATCAGATCCGTCGATATGGATACGCCGGGCAGTTCTCGGCGGATTTCCTCAATGCGGGAAAGATATTCTTCCGTTGTGTACGGACGCTTCATTTTCTTCAGTATTCTGTTACAGCCGGACTGCAGCGGAATGTGAAGGTGTCTTGCAACACGGGTATCTTCCTTCATCAGCGAGATCAGCTCATCACTCACTTCGGTCACTTCAATCGAAGAAATACGCAGCCGCGCAAGACCGTCGGCTTCTTTCAGTATCTGTTTCATCAGATCAGCCAGATGATATCCGCTTCCTCTGCCGTAGCGTCCGGTATGGATGCCGGTAAGAACGATTTCACTGTAGCTGCGGGCAATGATCTTTGCCTGCTCAACCGCATCATGAAAATCCATTGACCTCTCTCTGCCTCTTGCGTACGGAATCACACAATAGGAACAGAACTGATTGCATCCGTCCTGGATTTTCAGATATGCCCTTGTTCTGCCGTCAAATGTATCAGCGGTCAGATTGTCATATTTGATGTTGTCCAGACTGCCGGTCATCCGTATTTTCCTGCCTGTTTCCATATATTCGTCAATCAGAGCAGGAACCATCTTCTTGTAGGCCGTACCGGCAATAATATCCGCGTCTTCGATCAGTCCGTCATTGACTTCCGTATAACAGCCGACCATCACGGTAACTGCTTCCGGATTCAGTCTTCTGACCCGGTGCATCATCTTTCTGCTTTTTGCGGCAGCGGTATTGGTTACGGCACAGGTGAATATCACCGATACATCTGCCGGCTGCTCAAACGGGACTTTCTGCCACCCCTTTTTTTCGAGAAGAGCAGAAACGCTCTGGGCTTCATAGGAATTGACCTTGCAGCCGAGATTACATACTGAAAACCTCATTTTCCGCTCCTTTCGTTAATCTCCGCAGCGATACAGCATGCATAAACAGCAGCCGTTTCCGCTCTGAGAATTCTGCTGCCAAGCGATACCGGAGTATATCCCATATCCGTAAGCAGCTCTGTTTCCTCCCTGCTGAAACCGCCTTCCGGACCGATGACAAACGTAACCGACTGCCCCGGCTTCAGCAGATCCGAAATACAGGAAGCGTTTCCCCGCTCGCTTTCACATGCGGCAAGCGATACATCAGAGAGGTATTCCCCCAGATCTTCGATTTTCCTGATTTCCGTGACTTCGGGGATTTTGTTGCGTTTGCACTGTTCGGCGGCTTCCTGAACGATCTGCCTCCATCTGGCTCCCTGCCGTTCTTCCTTCTCTTTTTTTGCCTTGACGACACAGCGGGAAGAGACAAACGGCACAATTCTCGAAGCGCCGGTTTCGGTGATCTTCTGCAGAATCCATTCGAATTTTTCCCGTCTGATCAGCGCGCAGGCAGCTGTTATCTCTGCCCCCGGCTCATTGACACTGGTGTCTTCACTTTCAATATGTGCATAAAAAGCTTTTCCGCGGGAAAAGCATGTTCCGAAATATCCTGTTCCTTCATAAACGATCCGCACCGTCTCATTTTCAAGTCTGACAACATTTCTGGCATGATGTGCCTGATCAGGTTCAAACTGATAATCTTCTCCGATGCGGACCGGTACTTTGCTGAAATACTGCTGCATACGCCACGAATTATATCATTACCCTTTACCGCGGGCAATCAGCCCCCGTAAAAGAGATCACTGCCGCCGATATTGATCACGGAATTCTCCTGGTCCGTCTTCTTTGCCAGTTCGACCGCCTTCAGCACACCGTACCCTCTGCCGGCAAAGAAACCTGCCGACTTCAGATACGCCGGGGGAATCTGACAGCTGAGTTCACTGTCCTTTTCAAGAATACCGGCAAACAGAAGACTGCCGACACCCTTGCTGCGGAATTCAGGTCTCACATACAGAGCGCGGAGAACATGATTTCTTACGATTCCGTATCCGATAAAGCGTCCTTTATCCGATACTGCTGTGATTACATCCTCACGCTGCAGAGCTGCTTCAATCTCTTCCTTCGCCTGATCCGGATCAGCCGGTTTTCCGCTGATACCGGCAATGTAATCCGCATGCAGAAAAACAATATTGAGATAGTTGTCTTTGGTGATCTCCACCAGTCTGTATACAGGCGGCAGATCGGTTTTCACGGAACTTTCAGGCTTCACTGAATCACCGGCAGAAGCGTAGTAAATACCATAGTCCTCACACCACTTCATTGCCTTGGTGCGGTATGCCTCATCCTGAAACGCATACCACTTATCGGTGATATAGAATCTTTCCAGAACTGCTCTGAAGCGGCGGAACGCTCCTTTGCCGTGAATGCTGTTGACCAGCCATTCCCTTGTGCTGCTTTCCGGATATGTTTCGGCAAAATCCTTCATGATGCCGTATTCATCAATTTCATATCTGTCAGGGAGCGCGATCAGATCATCATCGTCAGGTTCCTCTTCAGCAAACGCCTCATCGGTAAACGTACCGGAAACACGGGATATGATCCTTTCCTCAGGTATATAGTAATAGTATTCAACTTCTTCATCTGCTTCTGCGATCGCTTCGATCACATCTTTCAAATTCACTCTCATGTCTTCCTCCGTTCCGAATGATGTTCCTTCCGTTTCCTATGCTATTAATTTAACACCGAATCCGGTATTCCTTTTGTTATTTCGCCAATTTTTCACAATGATTGAGTTTTTTCACCTTTTTCAGATCCACTGCAGTGATATGACAGTAACCGTACGGATGTTTTTCCAGATAATTCTGATGATATTCTTCCGCTTCATAGAAACAGTCAAGTTCCTTCAGTTCCGTATAAAAACGGGAATGCTTTTTTCTTTCCGCACTGAAGAATTCCTCCAGACAGTCTTTCAGTTCTTTGTTTTTATAATATACCCCTGTCAGATACTGAGTGCCCCGGTCATTTCCCTGACCGTCTTCCTGTTCCGGATCAATACACATGAAAAATGCCGTAAGCAGAGTTTTGGGAGATATGATCTTAGTGTCAAAACGTACTCTGACGGTTTCCCGGTAGCCGCTGTTCATCCGGCAGACTGTCTCATATGTCGGAAAGGGAACGGTGCCGTTGGCATAGCCTGTTCTTGTCTGCGTGACTCCGTCAAGAACACGGAATACCTTTTCCATGCCCCAGAAGCAGCCGCCGGCAAAATAGAGAACTTCCCCTTCTCCGCAATCGTCATCATCACGGCTCAGTTTTTTCTCCTCATGGATGAAAAGTACAGTTCCGTCTTTTTCATCCGTGCGCTCAAATCCGTTGTGTTCGAGAACATGAACAGCATCCGACTGGGATAATTCGGTCCGGCAGAATATGCGTTTGATCTGATATGTCCGGTGCAGATACGGCAAAGCAAGAAAAACCGCATTGGCAGCAAGATGATCTCCCCTGTATTGTTCATTGATGAAAAAGGTCAGTTCGCCTGTATCAGATACAAAGTACAGCCAGCCTTTCTCTTGTCCGTCGGAAGCACCGAGGATGATGAATCTGCCGTTTTCCTTTGGCAGAAGCTTTACATATGAATTTTCCATGACAGTCTCCGAAAAACAGACATGCGCTCACATGTCTGTTTCATTTTACGATAATTTTTTATAAAGATAATTGCCAAGCATCTGAACAGCCTGAACAAAGATAATCAGGATGACGGAACAGATGATCAGATAATCCGTGTTATATGACTGATATCCGTAGCGGATTGCAATATCGCCGAGTCCGCCGCCGCCGACCGTACCCGCCATCGCAGAATAGCCGACAAGGCTGATCGTCAGCAGGACAATACCGTTCAGCATCCGCGGAATGGATTCCTTGATATACACACGGAACAGGATCTGCCAGTCATTGGCACCGAACGAACGGGCTGCTTCGATCACACCGGGATCCGTTTCACGCAGACTGGTTTCAAATACTCTTGCGATATACGGAATTGCCGATACGGTAAGCGGAACGATTGCCGCTGTCGTACCGATGGACTTTCCGGCAACAAACCGGGTAAACGGAATAATGATGACAAGCAGAATAATGAACGGAAACGAGCGGAAGACATTGACGAGAAAACTGAGCACCTCATAAACCGGCTTGTTCGGCCTCAGACCGTCAGGCGCCGTAAGTGTCAGTATCACAGCCGGAATGAACCCGATAATCACGGAAAGAAGCGTGGAAAAGAACACCATATACAGTGTCTGCAGTGATGCATTCAGTATCGTTGAAACCATATCAGAGCACCTCCCATGCGACATTTTCCGCCGTCAGATAATCGAGTACTTTTTCCTTGTCCTTTTCATCAACATTGATGACAAGACTTCCGAACACATTGGAACGGAAATCTTCCAGTTTACCCCAGCAGATGCTGAAATCGATCCCGAGTTCTCTCGCCATCATCGTAATGATGGGATCAGAACTCTTGTCGGTAAAGAACAGCTGTATGTTAACCCCTTTTTCCGGCAGAAGACCGCTTTCCTCCTGCAGGAATGTCTTTACTTCCTTAATCGGCCTGATAAACAGTTCCTCCGGTTTTCCTTCCGCAAGCACCGTACCGTCCTTCAGAAAGGAAACACGCTGACAGATCTGCTTAACAACTTCCATCTGATGGGTAACGACAATAATCGTAATCCCCATCTTTTCATTGATCTCCTGAAGCAGTGAGAGAATGCCTCTAGTGATTGCGGGATCCAGCGCTGAAGTCGCCTCATCGCAGAGCAGTATCTCCGGATCAAGAACGAGCGCTCTGGCAATCGCCACTCTCTGCTTCTGACCGCCGGAAAGCTCTGCCGGTCTTGCGTCAACCTTATCCTCAAGGCCGACAAGCCGCAGCAGACCGAGAATCTTCTCCTTCGCTTCCGGTGTCTTCGTCTTCATCCCCCAGAACTTCATGGGAAGAGCAACATTGTCATATACATTCAGCCGGTTCAGCAGATTGAAATTCTGAAAGATCATTCCCATCTTCTTCTGCATCAGATGCAGCTTCTGCTGATCGGCAATGGAAACAAGTTCATTGTCCACCGTGATCGTACCGCCGTCATAGGATTCAAGCCCGTTGATGCATCTCAGAAGCGTGGATTTACCCGCTCCGCTTTGTCCTATGATTCCGTATATTTCCCCGTCATTGATTGTGATTGAGATTCCCTTGAGAACCTCCAGATCACCAAACCGTTTTTTTACATCCGTCAGTTTTATCATGATAAACCCCTTCAGCAATACAGCGGCACTTACCTGAAGCACCGCTGCACCATCATATCATATTTTTATTGTCGTCTTAACCGTTGATCTCATTGATTGCTTCGGGATCAATCGGCGCACCGTTGAGAAGTCCGAGTGCGTTGAGCAGATCAATTGCTCTGCCGTAGTTATCCGTATCATTGGGAACACCGATCGAAGCGCCGTCGGGAATGTCTGTAAGAGCTTTAATCTTTTCGGAATATACGCCCATCGGTTCGATATGAACGCCGACGGAAGCGACCAGATGCAGTCCTCTTTCTTCATTCTGACCGTTCAGATAGCCGAGTGTCTGGAAATAGTTGGCATCCAGTTCACCCTCTTCAAGAGAAGTATTCGGAAGTACGTAATCACTGAATTCAACAACTTCAAGTTCCCATCCGTGAGCCTTGAGGACATCAGCGATAACGTTGTTCAGAATTTCCGCATGGGGAACAAGCGTTGCGCCGACTGTGATCTTATTGTCATCGCCTGAAGCATCAATAATTTCTCCGCCGGTAACCGGTTTGCCTTCAGCATCAATGAATGATGTGATGACAGCGCCGTTATACGTGCTTTCAATATATGTCTTTACATCTTCGGAAGTGATTGCCGCAACGAGAGCCTGGATCTTTTCACTGTTCTCATTGCCTTCCTTTACAGCAAGATAGTTTGTCCTTTTTACACTTGTCTCCGTGTCGAATGTCTCGATTGCGATCGCCGGATTTGTTTCGTTCAGCTTTGCCTCCAATGCATAGTTGCCGTTAATGACTGCCAGGTCAAGATCAGGCAGATTCAGCGGCAGGTTGGCCGCTTCGATCGGAGTAATCACATATCCGTGCGGATTGACGGAAGATGCGCCGGCAGCTTCACTGCCTGAGGCAGCGGAAGAAGCAGCGGAATTCGCAGCTGATGAGCAGCCTGCAAGACCTGCTGTCAATACTGCTGCTGTAATGAATTTAAGTGTTCTGTTCATACGTTTTCCCTCCTTTAATCATGACCTGAAGAAGTTCAAGAAATGGTATAAAAAACCGCGTCCGTATAAGGACGCAGTTTGTGCGTGTTACCACCTTACTTTAAAACAGCCTCACAGCTGTCTCCTCTTCAAGTACACCGAATGAATCAGTTATACCCCTGACTGTAACGTGTCATCACGTCATGACTTACATATCAGCCATGCGGCTCCGGGACCATCTTCCTCTGCAGATCCGTCATTCCTTCCCAGCTTACGGAACTCTCTTTGCACTTCCTTACAGAGTACTCTTCCCTTCTTTGCTTTTACGTTAATAATCTTAACCCAGTAAGAAATAAAGTCAATCTTTCCCGTATTCGTCTCTTCCGATTATCAGCCATAGATTCAGACTATAACCGGTAAGGCAAAACCTGTGCGGCAGCAGGGAAAATATGATATATAAATAGACATGAACAAGTATATTAATGAACAGATCAGAGCACTGCTGGAAGAACCGGATATGATCGCAGCGCTCGCAAACGTCAGCGCATGCATCATGGAGTCATATGACTGTCTGAACTGGTCAGGATTCTACCTGGTCAAAAACGGAGAGCTGGTCCTGGGTCCTTTCCAGGGAAGAACAGCCTGCACGCATATACAGTTTGACAAGGGCGTATGCGGCAAATGCTATTCCGATGCCGAAACACAGAAGATCGATGATGTTCTTGCCTTTCCGGGTCACATCGCATGTGATTCCGCCAGCCGCAGTGAACTCTGTGTACCGGTCATTGTACATGGTAAGGTCTCTGCCGAAATTGATCTCGACAGTCCTCAGAAAAACAGATTCACCGATGATGAAAAAACGGAGATGGAACAGGCAGCGTCAGATATAGCGGAAGCCTGGATCCGCTTCAGCTGGACAGCAAATTAAAAAAACGCCGAAGCGTTTTTTTATTATTCCATTTTGTCGAAGTTGAGAACTTTGACGCCGATCTCATCGGAAAGGCCGAGAGAATACGAATCCGCAAAAGTGACTCCGCCGTAGATTCTGGTCACTTTGTCAAATGTCTTTGCCTCAAGACCTCCGTCTACCGCGTAAGGACTGGACTGTACATTTGCATCAATGAATTCACGGTACTTATCAAGAGAAACATGTACCCAGTACGTTGTTCCCATTTCATCCTCTGTGTAGCAGATGAATCCGGAATATCCGCCCATGCTGTTATTGGAAAGCGTATAATACGGCTGGATTCCAACTACATCAATATAAGCATAATCACCGCCCTTTGCGGCATCCGTGTAAAGCTGTGCGGCAGACGCATCAGGTGTTCCCTGTTCTTCAATTGAGGAACAGACAAGAACCGTCTTCCCCGCGTTTTCCTCAAGACCTTCGGAAACACTGGAAGAATCCTTGATCTGACCGTGGATTTTCCTTGCCGGCGAGCAGTAAATCGTACTTACATTGCCCATGGTTGAAAGAACGATCGAATTGCTGAGATCAAGATCAGGATCGATGTTTTTCAGATAGTCATCAACACTGATGACCGCATAGAACAATTCACCCTCTGTCGTATAGCACTCCGTTACCAGTTCGGTGTATTCCTTATTAATCTGTACACTTCCGTCATCGTTGTAGATTCCGAAAACAGGCGCAAAGGAAACAACCTCCGCAACCGCCGGATCTCCGGATTTCATGTCAGCCGAATAAACTGTCTCCTCTTTTGAAGCAGCTGAGCAGCCGGTTGATAAAAGAAGAGCTGTCAAAGCCGGAATCATCAGGTTTTTTCTAATGTTCATATAATGTTATCCCTCCCCGCATGTAATATGCAGTTACTGAGAACATTATACGCTAAATCATGATGAATAAAAAGAAAAGCATCCGCATACACGGATGCATAAACGGCATACAAATCAATATTATTTACGGAAGAA
>CACXDM010000034.1 GCA_902766435.1 uncultured Erysipelotrichaceae bacterium
CCCGCAAGAGTGAAATACAGAGATGCTATGTCTAAAAAGTCTAGGAAATAAACAGTGTCTTAACACCACTGTGCAAATGAGGATTCTCCGGAAAAAAAGAACCATTCAGTATGAACGGTTCAGCGCATTCTGTGTATTTCCTCCATGAGTCTTAAAGCAAGCCATTCCGCGGTGTTATGTTCTTCATACGGACCTTTTCCGCATTCTGTCTTCACAACAGACATCATCCCGCTGCTTCCTTCATCCTTTCCGACAAAGATCACCTTCCGGTTCTTCAGCGCTTCAAGCAGATCAAATGTCTGTGTTGTCTTCTGCTGAAACTCATCAACGGTTGTGCCGGGAGAAAGAATGATGACGACGTCATTTCTGCCGATCCAGTCTGTCTCGGACGGAAAAGCGCTCAGATATGCCCCGGTAAGGTATTTGACATATATGCCCTCTGTCCGCAGACTCCTGATCAGGAAAGTCATTCCTCCTTCATAGGCGCGTCTGCCGACAATCCAGGTTCTCTCTGCCCGCATGATTTCCCGGGCAATCATTCTGATGTCCTGGGGCGATACCGGATCTGTCCCGGTCAGTTTTGCGGCAGTCTCTCCGGCCTCACGCATGATAATGTCATGATCTGCCGCTGAACAGTTGATCTCTTCTCTCAGCGTACTCTGAAAAGCAGCGTAGGATCCCATACCCGTAAGCATGGATATATATTTATTGACAAATCCCTTGGATACATCCGATTCATAGGCAAGTCTTGTCAGCGTCATTTCCGGAACACTTTCAAGGTTCATCAAAATATACTCCGATAGTCTTTCGGCCGGAGTATTGATCATAGCCCGTTCATAGTTTTCTTCAATTCTGTCAATAATATACATGCAGCGCTCCGTCTATAGTAAATGGAAATACATCTTCAGGCAGCCTGAAGACGCCGTTCAGAATCAGTTTTGAAATGATGTGAAATGTAACAACAGTACAGTGATTGTTTTCCGTTACATATATATTGTATCGGAAAATCGGGTAAAATTGTTTGGACAAAACACTGACTTGTATGTAAATCTGTATTTATCGGAAAAACAGGCTGATTATTTCGAATCAGTGATCTGCCTGATGACATATGAGGCAATTGCCAGTCCGGCAGCCGCCGGCACAAACGCAGTTGATCCGGGAAGACTCCGTCTTGCCTTTTCCTGCGGTGAAGCATCCGTCAGATATTCTTCTCTCATTTGAAGTGACGGTTTCACCGGCAGTTCCTCCGAACAGCATACCTTCAGTTTCTTTACGCCCCGCTTCTTCAGCTCCCGCCGCATGATCTTGGCGAGCGGATCCCCTTCCGTATCATACAGATCCTTGATGCGGATCTGAGTCGGATCAAGACGGTTGCCGCATCCCATGGAACTGATGACGGGAACACCGAGCCTCTGCGCTTCCAGGATAATATCAATCTTTGCCGTTACGGTATCGATCGCGTCAACGATAAAGTCATATGCGGTAAAATCGAATCTTTCCTTTTCTTCCGGCAGATAGAAACATCTGTATTTGTTGACTCTGATCTCAGGATCAATATCATGTACCCTCTCTTCCGCCGCATCAACTTTATACTTTCCGATGGTCGGATGGAGAGCGATGATCTGCCGGTTGAGATTCGTCAGGCTGACCGTATCATGATCGATCAGGTCCAGTGTACCGACACCGCATCTTGCCAACGCCTCAACAACATAGCCGCCGACACCGCCGACACCGAATACCGCGATCCGGGAAGATCTGATTCTTTCCATCGCTTCCTTTCCCATGATCAGTTCCGTCCTTGAATACTGATTCAGCATATCTCCCCTCCATGTTCTGTTAACAGATTATATTACATTCCGGGCATCCCGGTCATCTTTACGGCATCTGTTTGTTATACTTTGGAAAGAAGAGAGGTAATACTTATGAGCACTGTTCTTGATATCATCAATACCCGCAGTTCCATCCGTAAATACAGCAGCAGACCCGTTGAAGAAGAAATCTGCCGCACACTCATCGAAGCAGGACTGAAAGCGCCTACTGCCGCCAACAAGCAGGAAATCCATATCTCCGTCGCAACAGCTGATAACCCCGTTCAGGAAGAAATCCAGAAAGAACTGAATCCGGATGCTTCCGTAAACTTCTACTATAATGCGCCGCTGATCTTCTATCTTTCCGGCAGGGATGACTTCAAATGGAGTGCCGTGGATGCCGGCATCGCGGTTGAGAATATCCATCTCGCAGCGGCTGACCTCGGACTGGGAAGTGTGATTCTCGGCTGTATGGAACGTATACTGAACGGTGAAAAGAAAGCATACTTTGATGAAAAGCTTTCCATACCGGAAGGATATTCCTTTCTTGTCGCGATCGCTGCCGGTTATCCCGATACGGCAAAAGAACCGCATACATACGACTTTGACAGGAATGTAAGCATTCTGAAATGAAAAACGGAGGATGATCCTCCGCCGATTCAGTCATTCAGATCCATGGCTGCCTTTCTTATGGAAGGCAGTCCTTTTTCATATTTCTCCATGTATTCCGCGAATGCCTTTGTTTCCTCTTCTTCCGGTTCAATGACCGCCGGATGTGTATCCCGGAACACTTTCTCCTGCAGCCATTCGGGCAGAGGCAGATCATGATCCGTCATATATGCCGCAAGCAGCGCCATTCCCCACGGTCCCCCTTCACCGGCAGTTTCCGGCACCGAGATTCTCGTATTCAGCGCAGCCGCAAGATACCTGTCTGCGACACCGGGAGTACGGAATATACCGCCGTGCGCCTGCATGACCTCAATTCTGACATTCTCTTTCTGTGAGAGAAGATCCATTCCCTTTTTCAGTACGCTGAAGGCAGAGAAGATCTGTGCGCGCATAAAGCCTGCCAGTGTGAATTCACTTCCTGCAGTACGCATGAAAACAGGCAGTCCTTCCCGTACACCGGCAAGCGGCTCAGCCGAGATGAAATTGTAATTCAGCAGTCCGCCGCAGTTCTGTTCTCCTTTCTGCGATTCCAGAAAGAGCATACGGAACAGTTCATCCCTTTTCACCGATACACCTGACAGCTTCAGCACCTCATCAAAGATATTAACCCAGGCATTGATATCCGAAGTGCAGTTGTTGCAGTGAACCATCGCTGTCAGAGAACCGTCAGGTGTCATGACAAGATCAATCTGCGGATACACATTCTTCAGCTCCTGTTCCAGAACAACCATACTGAAGACAGATGTTCCGGCGGAAACATTGCCGGTTTTCTGTTTGACGCTGTTGGTTGCGGTCATACCGGTGCCCGCATCTCCCTCGGGCGGACACATCGGTATCCCGCTTTGAAGATCACCTTCGGGATCCAGAAGCAGCGCCCCTTCTTCCGAAAGATATCCGCCACTTTGTCCGGCTGTCCGGACTTCCGGCAGAAGCTCTCTGATCTTCCACGGATACATACCGTTTATCAGCTGATCGAAACGGTCTGCCATTGACACGTCATATGTCCTTGTTTCCGTACTGACCGGAAACATACCGGAAGCGTCACCGATCCCGAGTACCCTTTTCCCGCTGAGTCTGTAATGAATCAGACCGGAAAGTGTATTCAGATGCCGGATGCGTGAGACATGTTCTTCCCTGTTCAGTATTGACTGATACAGATGAGACACCGACCAGCGCTCTGGTACGGGATATGCAAACAGCTTTGTCAAAGCAGCCGAAGCTTCCGCTGTCGTTGTATTCCGCCATGTCCTGAACGGCACAAGCAGACGGTCATTTTCATCAGATGCCAGATAGCCGTGCATCATCGCCGATATGCCGATTGAGCGGGATTTTCTCAGAACAATGCCATACTTTTCCATGACACTTTTTTTCAGATCAAGAAAGCATGCCTGCAGACCGCTGATGATCTCTTCTTCCGCATATGTCCAGTATCCGTTTTCGTATCTGTTCTCCCAGTCAAAGGAACCGGAAGCGGCAGGCCGGTAATCACTGCCGGTCAGCACTGCTTTAATCCGGGTGGAACCGAGTTCAATCCCGATCACGCAGCTTCCTTCTTCAATCTGCCTTCTGATTTCTTCTTTCTCCATGATCCAAACCCCGTCTCTCTTTCCGTATGTTCTCAACAAAAAGGCAGCCGCTGTCTGCGGTCTGCCCATCAAAGATTATTTCTGACTGACTTCACGCAGAGCCGCCACGGCATTCAGACTGCGCGGATAACCGATATAGGGAATCATCTGCTCGATGACTTTCTGCAGGAATTCCTCATTGTTGCCTACGTTGAAGTTTCCTTTGATATGTGACTTCAGCTGTGATTCACATCCGCCCTGAGCCAGCAGGAAGCAGAATGTGATCATCTCACGGTCACTGAGATCCAGTCCTTTTCTTGTGTAGTAATCACCGAAGCAGTTGGACGCAAGCCAGTAATTGATTTTGCCTGCCTTATAGAACTCCTTCATTCTTTCACCGAAGATCTCAACCTGTGCGGCAGTACCTGTCGGCTGTCTTGTCTCTTCTGTATTTGTCAGTCTGGATTCATCCGATTCTTTAATACCCAGCTGTTTGAATACTTCGTTTGTCCGTGAAAGGAACGGGAAGATGCGGGCAATTCCCAGATACGCACATCCCTGGTAAACAAGTTCCTTGATCTCTTCCGGTTTCAGTCCGAAGCTGTTAATGGCTGAAGGAATCAGAAAACCGAATTCATCAACCGCACCGGCTCCCATGCATGTCGCCAATGTGGCCAGAGTTCTGTGTCTGTCATCCAGATCATTGGAACCCATCACTTCACCATATGCCCAGTTCTCATAGCGGACGGTAAAATCATAATCGGGATCATTTTCGTCTACGGGATAACCCGGAAACATCTTGTCGTGAATTTCCTTTGCTTTGTCGTTATACATACTTGATTTCCTTTCCATTATTCAGGCAGCTTGTCATATTCTGCCGGATCAACCGGTTCAAGCCATTCATGTGAGCCTTCTGCGATCCTTGACATGACTGAAAGATGAGCAAACCATGAATTCTTTGCGGCGCCGTGCCAGTGCTTTGTATCAAGCGGAATGGAAATGACATCACCGGGTTTCATTCTGACTGCTTCCTTCCCCCATTCCTGATACCAGCCTTCACCGCCGACACAGACAATGATCTGCTGGCAGCCATGGTGAACGTGCCAGTGATTGATACAGCCAGGTTCGAATGTAACATTGCTGATATCCGTCTGCGCGTCCTCGGGTGTCAGACGGGCAAGATATGTCTTACCGGTAAAATACTGTGAAACGGGATTGATTCCGCCAACAGGAAAAGGTGATACCTGATTCTTCATTTCTTCCATGATTCTCTCCTTTTTCGTTATTTTCAGAATAATAAAGTTTTCCTCATTTGTAAAATGCCCGCTTCGAATAACGAACCATACAGAAAATGAGCAGATTTACTTACCGTACTCTTTCAGACACCAGCGGGCAATCTTCACAATTAATTCTTCAGGCAGAGCAGCGTCATACGGCAGCCTGACCGTTCCCTTACTGACGTCAAACTCTTTCAGTTCATCCGCGAAAACAGTTGTGGCCTCCCCGCCCGGGTATAACCCGAGATGTTTTTTCGAAGCCGCAAAATGAATGAGATTACGCCCTTTCCAATATGTCGGCATCGACCAGGAGATGCGTTCCTCCGCTTCCGGCAGAGCACTTTTCAACAAGGCACGGATTTCTCTCAGTTTCGGCTGAACCGCTTCATCCTGTGCCGCAATATAATCATCAACGGTTTCCGGCTTCCCGCAGTAGTGCGGCTGATTCTGCCGGCTGAATGTACGGCCGCATTCCGGACATTTCCATCTCATAAAACTTCCTCCGGTACCACAATATCATCATCTTTTTCCGATGAATATATGATATTTTTGTCAATAATTGACTTAATTGATAATCAGTGAAAAAATATTCGCATAGCTGAAAGAAAAACAGGAGGATTCAGGCAATGAAAACCAAATCAACACAGGTTGATCTTCTTCACGGTCCGATCATGAAGTCATTAATCATCTTCATGATCCCGATCGTCATATCCAATGTATTCCAGCAGCTCTACAATGCCGTGGATACGGCAATTGTCGGAAACTATCTCGGTGAACACTCACTTGCGGCCATCGGCTCCGTTGCGGCTGTATTTGAAATGCTGATCTTTTTCTGCAACAGTCTCAGTTCCGGCTTTTCCATCGTATGCGGCAGAAGCTTCGGATCAGGTGATGCAGACAAAATGAAGCAGTCAGTCGCAGCTTCTCTTGTGATCGGTCTTCTGACAACGGCAGTACTGACCCTGCTTGCCGTATTCGGACTGCGTCCCCTGCTGCAGCTGATCAACACACCGGCAGAGATCATCGATGAAGCATTAATATACATCCGTATTATCGGTCTCGGTCTGATTGTCACATTCTCCTACAATCTGTGTTCGAATATGTTAAGGGCGATCGGTGATTCCATCATGCCCCTGGTATTCCTGATCATCTCCTCCCTGCTGAATATCTTCCTCGATATTCTGTTTATCACAACATTCAAAATGGGCGTAGCCGGCGCCGCGTTCGCTACGGTACTTGCCCAGCTTGTTTCCACGGTTCTCTGTGTCATATATATTCTCAGACGTACGCAGATTCTGATCCCTGAAGGAAGACACTTCCGGTATGATGCAGAACTGTATAAAGACGTAGGCGGTCAGGGTTATGCGATGGCATTAATGGGTTCCATCGTTTCCGTCGGATCCATCATTCTTCAGTCGGGAATCAATTCCCTGGGAACAGAGATTATTGCCGGTCACGTTGCCGCTCGAAAGATCTACATGTTCGGAAACATGCCCTTCACCTCAATGTCCCAGGCAGTATCAACCTTCATTTCCCAGAATAAAGGCGCCAATCAGGGTGACCGTATTCTCAGGGCAATGCGTGATGCCTACATCTACGACTTTGTCCTCGCAGCAGTTGTATCGGTATTCTTCTTCACCTGTGCTCCTTCACTGGTCAGACTGATCTCCGGTTCCACCAATCCGGTCATTATCAACAACGGTTCAAAGATGCTGTATATTGTCGGTCCTTTCTATGCCGTGCTCGGTGTGCTGATGCAGACAAGATTTGCCCTGCAGGGAATCGGCTCCAAACTGATCCCGATGATTTCATCAGTGATCGAACTGATCGGAAAGATCCTGTTCGTTGCCGTCTTTATACCCCGCTTCCAGTATGACGCGGTCGTATGGTGCGAGCCTCTGATCTGGGTTGTCATGACAATACAGCTGCTGTACGCATTCAACACAAACAGCTATATCAGAGAAATCCGACAGGGACTCAAGAATGCCTGAATTCCGGAAGCAGTATTCACCGTACTGCTTCTTTTTATATCGTCTTCTTTGTTTTATACTTTCCTCAGGAAGAAAAGGACATCATGAAAAATACAGTACTGCAGAAAATTCAAAGCCAATATACCCTGGAAAAAAGAGACATGGGTAACCTCGCGCAGATCCGCAAAGGAATCTACCGCTTTGACAACGAAGCCTATACGATTAAAGATACCGGTAATCTCTTCATCATGGAGATGAAGGCATTGTTCGGCTTAATGAAGATGGAGACAATCGTCATCACACCTCTGCAGAAAGATCTCTCCTTCTGCAACTTTGACATCGTCAACGCCATGGGAAGGGAAACATATATCTTTGAAATGTATGAATCCTCTCTTGCCGATACCGATCTTTCGGCCTTTGAGAAGATTAAAGAGAAGTATGCATATCTCACATCATATCCGACCGAACCCCGCTGGTACGATGAAGTAAGACTCCCTTCAAGCATTTCCAAGACAGGCAAAAAAATATCCTCCGATGCGGACAGGATGTCAGAAGAATGTCTTGATACATATCTTGAACTTCTGAAATCAGCTCCTGACTGTAATCCGGAGGAGAAAAAAACCGCTGTCAGAAAGTACGTTGACCGTCTCATCAGTGAAGGCGGCATGGCTGTAGACAGTATGAATAAGATCATCGGCCCTGAAGATACTGCAAGGCTGATCCGCGATTTCATGTATCACGTATAAAAAAGGTGGTGCACAAAAAACAGACCACCTTTTTTTCTGCTTGTTTGAATTCAGGATGACGGACGAATACGGTTAATTATCTGCTCTTGAGTATCCGCTCTTCATGTGTTCGGATGCTGTCTGCAGGATCCTTTTCAGAGCTGCGTC
This sequence comes from uncultured Erysipelotrichaceae bacterium, assembly GCA_902766435.1. GTDB lineage: Bacteria > Bacillota_I > Bacilli_A > Erysipelotrichales > Erysipelotrichaceae > Bulleidia. The sequence goes on from CACXDM010000034.1 coordinate 8,183, forward strand.
TGTTTCCTTCTTCAGCATCTCACAGATCTTTTTGTTTGCTTCATCACAGAGACTGTAATCACCTGTTTCCTTCATTTTCCGGTCATACTCATTCATGATCCGGTGACATCCTGCCGAAACTGCTGACTGATACCGCTCCACATGCTGGATACACGGTCCGTAATGAGCGTCCGCAAGAGCTTCAATCATTCTGCTTGCCCAGTAGAAGTTACCGGTTGAGACATCTGATTTAACATCCGATACATACTTCGGCATCTTCGTTACATTTGTATATAAGGAAACTGCCGCATTGAAGGCATTGCATCCATACGTAATCCACTGTATTCCCTTAATCTCATCCGGGACATCACTGCGGATCTGACAGATATGTGTCACACCGGTGCGGCTGATGCCGATGGGACGGTAGATTCCTCTTTTCGGACTTTCTGTCTTGAGATACGGATTATACGGCGTCCCCTGATAATAAGATGAGAGAATATGCTTTATATCCTCTGCGGTAATCTTCCGTTCCGGTACGAATGACCAGGGAATGTTGTCACTTTCCGGTGTATAGTCCGCGTTCTCCCCTTCCCACTTTATACCTGTGGGATTGAAGTATCTGCCGATATACCAGGCACGCGGATTGTTGTAAATATGATCAGCGTCACTGTGAGATCCGAAGATCAGACGGGGATTGCACGTACCGTCCTGATTGAGATCAAGATGATTCTTCTCAATGAATTCCTTCAGATCGGAACTGCACATATGTTCCTTCTGCTCTTTCAATGCGTCATTCAGATCAAAACTGTCGATTCCCTGCCTGTTCGGTATGATGACATACTCTTCGTCTTTGACCTTCTTTGCGATCCAGTGATGTCCGCCGATCGTCTCCAGCCACCAGATTTCATTTTCATCATTGAACGCAATGCCGTTGGATTCATACGTACCGTACTGTTCCAGCAGAGAACCGAGCCGTATGACACCTTCTCTTGCACTGCGGATATAGGGCAGTACGACAACAACAAAGTCCTCTTCCCCAAGACCTCCTGCTTTTCCCGGTTTCCTGCCTTCCTTCTTCTGATACCTTACATAGGGATCAGCGCCCAGAACAAGAGGATTGGTTGTAATCGTCTCGGTTGCGGACATGCCTACATTGGCTTCATTGATTCCGCCTGCCGCCCAGATCCCGTGAACCGGATTAACACTCGGACTGCATGTGTATCTCATCGGATTATCCGGCAGTTCGATTTCCAGATGTCCGATCACACTCTTATAAATCTTTTTCTGATCTTCAGGATTGATGACAACTGTCTTTTTCACATCAAAAAAACCGTCATCGGTACGGGCAATCATCGTTGACCCGTCATAACTCGCCTTTTTTCCGACAAGTAAAGTTGTACATCCCATAACATTATTCCCCGCTTTCTGTTAGATATAGCTAATTGTACTCTGTTTGTCCGGTTTATACAAAATTACCGCACCTGTCTGAGTGGTACTGACCAGTATTTGATACAGTAAAAAGCGGTTGTTTTGTCTTATAATTGTTGATAAATCATCAGAAACCTGCAATGCATTATTCCATTCAATAATCAGAAAGTTTATTCATAAGGAGAAAATCATGAAACACATCAAAAGAATTCTGATCATGTTTATGGCACTTGGTCTCTGCGCAGCCTGCAGTTCTCCTGCGGGTAATTCCGCTGCGGGTTCCGTACAGACAGAGTCTGTTACAGAAAGTGCAAAAGAAGAGGAAACCCCGGCAAAAGAGTCCGTGAAGGAAGAGGAAGAAACGGCATCCGGACAGAAAGATGACACCGCCGCCAAAGTCAATGTCGGAATCGTCACCTGGTCCTGGGGTACGGCAGAGGAAGCCGAATTCTCGGATGCTGTTCAGAAAAATCTTTCCGGACAGTATCAGGATCTGACCGGTGAAATTTTCACAGCGGATGCACAGAAGGAAGCCTCAATGCTTCCCATGATTGTGGGTAATATCATTGCCAAGTGGGAAGGTTCACCGGCAGTAATTCTGATTGTCGACAATGAGAACGGATTCAGCGATGAGGATCTTTTAAGTATCATGAAGGACGCCGAAAAAGCAGACATGATTGTCGGTGTGAATCACGCAGTTGACAGTGCGCCGGCAAATTCATTTGTGTATGATGCATCAGACGCAGAGAGCTGTGCTTCTTCGATCGTCGAAAATATACGTAAATAAAATATCCGTACTCAGACTGCAGATACTAAGCAGTGATATGGGAGGCTGACATGGAAAACAATACAAGCAGCACTCCGGGAGACGATCAGTCCGGTCCCGGGCCTGTAACAGAAACGAAGAAAGAATCGTTCTTCGGCAAAATACATAACCCCGGCTTTACCTGGCGTGACTCAATCTTCACAGCCATCGTTCTGGCATTTCTGTTTACGATGGTTTTTGCCGGAATCACTGCGATACCGGTGAAAATCATATTGGACCTGATTCTGCCGGAAAGTGATTTCGCAGCAGCTTTCAGTTCGTATATGGAAATGATCAGTTTATGGATCACTGTGCTGCCGTATACTGCCTTGACCAAATACAACAGACCCATTCTGAGAGCGCTCTGGACGGAAGCAAAGGGAAATACGGTGAAAATGTTTATGCTCGGCTTACTGACAGGTTTCCTGCAGAATACATTCTGTATCGTTATTGCTGTTCTGCATAAGGATATTTACCTGTCCTTCGATTCCCTGCACCTGCCGGAAATGCTTGCACTGCTGCTCGCGGTATTCGTTCAGTCATCCGCCGAGGAACTGATCTGCAGAGGACTGATTTACCAGAGACTGAGAAAAGGATACAGAAGTCCCTGGATTGCCATCATCGGAAATTCAGCCATCTTCTCCCTGCTTCATCTCTTCAACTCCGGAGTTACTGCCCTTTCACTGCTGAATATCTTAATCGTCGGCGTATTTTATTCCCTGATGGTTTATTATTTTGACAGCATCTGGTTCCCCATGGCGGCACATACGGCATGGAATTATACGCAGAATCTGATCTTCGGTCTGCCCAACAGCGGATTGGTATCACCGTTTTCAGTCATGAAACTCGAGGCAGGCACCGCCCGGAACAGTTTCGCCTATAATGTCGGCTTCGGCGTGGAAGGAACGCTTCTTGCATGCATCGTACTCGGCGTATCCTCCCTTCTGGCTGTTTATCTCGGCAGAAAACATAATCAGCCCTCACTTGATATCTGGGCATGACACAATCTCAAAAGACAACCCCGCAGGTCAGTCCCGCGGGGTTTGTTTTGGTATTATGATCTGTTCATTATTTGAGTACGGATTCCCCGTTGGATTCACAGAGTTCCTTATACCAGTCATAGGACTTTTTCTTTGCCCTTTCGAGTGTGCCGTGACCGTCATTGAATCTGTCAACGTAGACAAATCCGTAACGTTTCTTCATCTCACCTGTTCCGGCGGAAACGACATCGATCGGTCCCCAGTACAGATAGCCGCGGCAGTCAACGCCGTCTTCGATCGCAAGATTCACATTCTTTACATGTTCTTCAATGTAGTGAATACGGAAGTCATCTTCGATCGTTCCGTTCTCATTCAGATTCTCATCAAGACCGACACCGTTTTCGACGATATACAGAGGCAGATGATAACGGTCATAGAGAACATTCAGCGTATAGCGGATTCCCTCAGGATCAACCGGCCAGCCCCAGGGCTTGGGTGCCTTGTCTTTGAGATAAGGATTCTCTTTGCCGACAAGTCCGCCGGTGTCTGTCTTCATCGCATATTCGAGATCATAGACACTTGAGCGGTAGTAGGAGAAGGAGAAGAAGTCAACTGTATATTCTTTGATCATTGCCAGTTCTTCATCTGTGAAGTTAACCGTAACACCGTCCTTCTTCCAGACTTTCTTCAGATATGTCGGCACAATACCCAGACAGAACGGATCACCGAAATAGAAGTTGGCCATTCTCTGTGACTCAAGAGCGCCAAAGACATTCTTCGGATCGCATGTGTAAGGATAGGTTGCGACAGAAGAGGATGTAAGCATACAGCCTACCTGGCAGTCCGGATCAATTTCATGACCGAGTTTAACCGTCCATGCATTAGCTACCAGAATGTTGTGATAGCCGTTCCAGATATCCTGCTTTGTGGTGGATCCGATCGGATCAGACGGATCAGCGGGATTATCCACTGTAAGAACACCGCCGGCAACGAGCGGTACTCTCAACATGTTGTTGACTTCATTGAACGTCAGCCACAGTTTTACCAGTCCCTTGTATCTCTTAAAGACTGTGGAAACATATCTCTTCCAGAATTCAATCAGCTTCGGATTTGACCATCCGCCGTATTCCGTCACAAGATAAAGCGGTGTTTCATAATGAGAAAGTGTAATGACAGGCTCCATGTCCAGCTCACGCATGCAGCGGAACATATCCTCATAGAAGGCAAGACCGGCTTCGTTGGGTTCTTCCTCATTGCCGTTGGGGAAGATTCTGCCCCAGGCAATGGATGTACGGAAGGAGTTGAAGCCCATTCCCTTCATCAGCTTGAGATCTTCTCTGTATCTGTGATAGCCGTCAACCGCATCATGACTCAGATAAACCTTGTCCGGATCCAGACACATTTCATACTTCTTTGTATCTGCATTCCATTTAATGCCGGGCTCCTTTGACATGATACCGACAAGAACGTCTGTTACGTTGGGCTGCTTGCCGTCTTCCAGCCAGGCACCCTCGTACTGATTGGCCGCAATTGCGCCGCCCCACAAAAAACCTTTCGGAAAGCTCATAGATGATTTGTCTCCTTTTTTATCAGTATACCAAATTTCAAATAACCTCTGATGGTTTTCTTAAGGAATCTTTACTTTACAGACAGGTCCGCTATAATGAAATTGTATTTTGACCCTTGGTCAAAGGAGGTATGACATTGAAGAACTTACTGAGACTGGCAGTCGCAGCTGCCGCAACGGCAGTCATTGCCGCGGTTACCTTTGTATCATCCGTCAAGCTTGCCGAATCCGTAGAGAAATCCCTCGAAGAAAACGACAAGAAGGAAGAAGATCCCGGAAAAGAAGAAGACTTCGAAGAAGAAAGCGGAGAATAAGAGCAGGATTACCCGATGAAATACGGCAGATGATATGATCTGCCGTGTTTTTTATTTATCGTGTAAAGCCTCTGTGCCCGTATACCTTCAGTGCGTTCAGTCTTGTATCCAGATCTTTGAATTCTTCATCACTCAACTCCACTGCTGAGGCATCCAGATTCTCTATGATTCTCCCCTTGTTTTTCGAACCGGGAATCGGAACGACATTGGGATACTTCTTCAGCATCCATGCCAGTGAGATCTGTGCTGCCGTCGCTTCTTTCTTTGCGGCATATTCCTGCACCAGTTCAACGATCGGCTGATTGCCTTCAATGTTTCTTCTGCTGAGCTGAGGGACCCAGTTCCGGACATCATCATAAGTCTCAAACTGTGTCTTCGGCGTAATCTTTCCGGAAAGAAGACCGGAAGCCACCGGTGAAAACGGAACGACACCGATATTGTGTTCAAGACAGTACGGTATTACCGCTTTTTCAACATCCCGCTCAACCATCGAGTAGATATTCTGTACGGCGGAAATGGGTCTCACTTTCTGTGCCTTTTCGATCATATTCACATCCACCTGGGAAAGGCCCCAGCCTCTGATATATCCTTCATCAATCAGTCTGCCCATCGCTTCCGCCACTTCCTCAATCCG
>CACXDM010000035.1 GCA_902766435.1 uncultured Erysipelotrichaceae bacterium
AGCCGAGCGGCATCAGCAGTACGGGCTTTTCATTTGCCGGAAGACCAAACGCCTCAGCTGTCTTTGTGTTGGGGAAATAGTTGACCCAGCAGGTGCCGATACCTAGATCCCATGCGGCAAGCATGATATGTGTGGCAACGATACTGACATCCTGCTGTCCGGATGTAATTCCCTCTTCAAAGGGATTTACCCACTGTTGGTTTTCATCATATGCAATGAGCAGCACCACGGGAGCGTTGAACGCGCATCTTGAGAGAGAACGGATTTTCTCAATCGCTTCCGGGCTTTTGAGGACGTAGATTCTCTGGGGCTGATTATTCTTTCCGGTAGGGGCTTCATTTCCCGCCTGCAGGATTCTGGTGAGGACTTCATCCTCAACCGGACGGTCTGCGAATTTCCTGACGGAATATCTGGTTTTCAGTGCTTCTGTGAGTTCCATTGTCTTTTCCTTTCTGTGTCAGCTTCATTTTATCGGATGACGCGCGCAAAAACCCTGGAGATGACTCAAAATAATGAAATTCCCGATTGACATTCGGAAAACCTGAAGTTAGTATATCACTGTTATCAAATACCATAGACAGTAACGGCGGAAGCTTAATGATGTTACCGAGGTAGATGAAAGTTATTAATGAGACTTTTTTCAGACCCTCGCTTTCCGCGTGGGTCTTTCTATATTATGTGTATGCGATAACAAGAAAAAGGAAGGTGAACGAATGAATCAGAACGTATTAGAGGCAAAAAAGAACGTTGTTTCAGAGATTCAGAGCAAGTTCACAGATTCTGCATCCACAGTTGTCGCAGAATACCGCGGTCTTTCGGTAGCTGAGATTACCGAACTCCGCAGAGAGCTGCGCAAGGAAGGCGTAGAGATGAAGGTTTATAAGAACACTCTCGCTTCACTGGCCGCAGACGCTGCCGGAATGGATGATCTGAAGAATGTGCTGACGGGACCTAACGCGCTGGCATTCAGCAATGATGAAACTGCAGCAGCCCGCGTTATGGCGAAGTTCGCAAAGAAACACAAGGCTCTGATCCTGAAGGGCGGTATCGTTGAAGGTAAAGTCGTTGACGAAAACACCATCAAAGAACTGTCCGCACTGCCGAACAGAGAAGGTATGCTCAGCATGCTGCTGTCTGTTCTGAACGCACCGCTGTCCTCATTCGCAAGAGTCGTACAGGCTGTTGCTGAGGCAAGAGGCGGAGCACCCGCTGAAGAAGCACCTGAAGAAGCTGCAGAGGCAGCTGCCTGAGAAAGAGGAGGAAAAAAATCCATGGCAAACATTACAAAGGAAGATATTCTGGCTTATCTCGATGAAGCTACTATTCTTGATCTGAACGATCTCGTTAAGGCAATTGAAGAAAAGTATGGCGTTACAGCAGCAGTTGCAGCAGCAGCTCCTGCAGCAGTTGAAGAAGTTGTTGATGAAGCTCCGAAGAACGTTACAGTCGTACTGAGCGCAATCGGCGACACTAAGGTTGCTGTTATCAAGGCTGTCAAGGCTATCACAGGTCTCGGACTCGTTGATGCTAAGAAGCTCGTTGACTCCGTACCGGCAGAGATCAAGAAGGACGTTCCCGCTGACGAAGCTGACAACATCAGAAAGCAGCTGGTTGAAGCAGGCGCTACTGTTGAATACAAATAATCGTCTGCAAGTTTACTATGATATGAAAGAAAGCCGAAATCTAAATTCGGCTTTTCGACCCTATGAAAGGATGTGGTTTTACGGCACACTATTTTACCGATAACCGCAGTCTGGAAGAAAACCGGAAGGTACACGCTTTCCGGTTTTCGGGGCATTTGCTGGAATTCACGACAGATAACGGCGTATTTTCCAAGACCGGAGTGGATTACGGAACACAGGTGATTCTCAGGGCTGCGGCCGAAGAAGACCTGAAAGGAAGAGTTCTGGATCTTGGCTGCGGTTACGGGGTGATCGGGATCTGCGTGAAGAAACTGTTCCCCTCCTGCGAAGTGGTCTGTGCGGATATCAATCCGCGTGCTGCAGAACTGGCTGAGATAAACTGCCGCCTGAATCAGACGGAATGTTCGGTTGTTGTCTCGGACGGGTTCTCCGGCATTGAAGGAAGTTTCGATACAGTAATCACAAACCCTCCCATCAGAACCGGGAAAAAAGTTATCTACGGAATGTTTGAAGACGCTTTCGGGCGTCTGAATCCGGGAGGGCTTTTTCTGGCTGTTGTCAGAAAACAGCAGGGAGCGGAAAGCGCAAAGAGGAAACTGGAAGATATTTTCGGAAACTGTACGGTTGTCCGCAGGGATAAAGGTTATTGGATCCTTCGGAGCAGCAAGTTGACGGATTGAAAATATGATGATAGTATAGTAAATTGCATAAGAGTCGAATAGGGTAGGGTTTCGTGTGCCCTTTTTGGCGTTTTACCGATGCAGGCGAAAGGATGGCGTACATGGAAAATAAGCAGACATACCACGTTGTGCATTACGGCAACAAAGCTACGCGCAGAGATTATTCGAAAGTAAGCAGCAGTCTGCAGCTGCCTGATCTGGTTGAAATCCAGACAGCGGCTTTTGAATGGTTTCTGAAGGATGGCATAAAGGAGGTCTTTGACGACATTTATCCGATCTCAAACTATGCGGGTAATATTCGTCTGAAGTTCCTTGATTATGAATTCGGTGAACCGAAATACTCCATCAGTGAGTGCAAGTACAGAGAAGTCAGTTACTGTGCTCCGCTGAAGGCAAAAATGGAACTTGAGATCATGGATCCGGATACCGGTGAAGTGATGACAAAATGGGAAGATGTCTTCCTCGGTGATTTCCCGATGATGACACCTACCGGAACATTCGTGATTAACGGCGCAGAGCGTGTAATCGTATCTCAGATCGTCCGTTCCCCCGGTGCGTATTTTGATATCGTTTCGGAAGAGAGAATCGGCAGGGATACATATACATGTGAACTCATCCCGAGCCGCGGTACATGGCTTGAATTCATGAGTGATGACAAGAAGGCAGCACTCGGAAGAATCATGAATGTATCGATCGACCGCCGCAGAAAAGTGCTGAGTACGATTCTGTTCAAGGCGATCGGTATGTCTTTGAATCTGGAAAGAGGCGAAGACGCATTCGATACGACGGCAATGAAGAAGTTTCTCAAGGCTCTCGGCTTTGAGGTATTTGATGATGTCGTAGTACCGGAAGAGGAACGTGAGTTCCTGAATGACTATATGCTGCTGTATACATCCGTATTCGGAAACTATGAAGAAGTGAAGAATACTCTTGCGGCAGACAAGACAAAGACAACAAACGACGCCCTGCTCGGTGTCTATGAAAATCAGAGAGCGGATGAAATCGCGACGATTGACGGTGCCGTTTCCCTGATGGACGCCAAGTTCTTTGATTACAGAAGGTATGATCTGACAAAGGCAGGCAGATATAAGGTACGCAAGAAGCTGAATGTTCTTGACCGTATGGAAGGCTATTCACTGCCGGAAGATCTGCTGGGTGCTGACGGAAAAGTGATTTTTGAAAAAGGGAAGATTATTAATAAGGATGAGCGCAATGCTCTGCGTCCCGAAATCAACAAGGGAATCCTATGTGAAGCTCTTCCGTTTATTCACAATTTCTCACATCCGACAAAGGCAGTCATGGATACATCCTGGAAGAACGCTCTGGTCGGCCGTATTCTCGCAGTTGATCTTGAAGGCAAGACGGAAAGAACAACGCTTGAGATGGGTACTGTCCTGACAGCTGAAGATGTCAAGGCAATCGCGAAGGAATTCGACAAGGTTACAGTATATGCCGGAATCATTGCGAAGGAAGTCAAGGTTTCCAATGACAATGTCAATGCAGTACTGAACTATGGTTCCAGAATGTATACGATCGGAAGAGTCACAAAGAAGGGTGCTGATCTCTTTGATGAAGACGGCGAACTGCTCTGTGACAGATACGTTCCGGATATGCCGGTTAACAAGATGTCCACCGCAGCGAAGGAAGCAGTTACTTCCGAAGCAACAAAGAACAGCGGTGTCAGCATCTGGCTGGTCGGTGCCTGTGTACAGATGGTTTACATCAACACGGCAGACGGACACAAAGTCAAGCTGATCGGTATCGATCCGCTGAACGATAAGCATACGATCACAATGAGTGATATGTATGCGCTGTATAACTATGAACTGACGATGCTGGACGGAGTCGGAAGTCAGGATGACATCGATATGCTTGGAAACAGACGTATCCGTACGGTCGGTGAACTGATTCAGAACCAGTTCCGTATTGGTCTCTCCAGAATGGAAAGAGTTGTCAAGGAAAGAATGTCCATTGCCGACTCGGCAGCGCTGACACCTAAACAGCTGACGAATATCCGTCCGCTGACGGCAGCGATCAAGGAATTCTTCTCCAGTTCCCAGCTTTCCCAGTTCATGGATCAGCAGAACCCGCTGGCAGAACTTTCCAATAAGAGACGTATTTCCGCTCTCGGTCCGGGTGGACTGACCCGTGAAAGAGCAGGCTTCGAAGTCCGTGATATTCATAACTCGCACTATGGCCGTATCTGCCCGATTGAAACACCGGAAGGGCCGAACATCGGTCTGATCAACTATCTGACCACTTATGCGAGAGTCAATGAGTACGGCTTTATCGAAACTCCGTACAGAAGAGTAATCGACGGCGTCGTTACTGATGAAGTGGTATACATGCCGGCAGATGAAGAAAACGATCACGTTATTGCTCAGGCAAACGAGATCAAGGACGGCAAGCTTGTCGGTGACAGAGTCATTTCCAGAATTGCCGGTGAAACCGTCATGGCGGAAAGAAAACTGGTCGACTTCGCGGACGTATCCCCGAGACAGATCGTTTCCGTCGCTACGGCGTGTGTCCCGTTCCTTGAAAACGATGACTGTACCCGTGCGCTGATGGGCGCGAACATGCAGAGACAGGCAGTTCCGCTGCTGAATCCGCACAGCCCTTATGTCGGCACAGGTATGGAACATGTTATCGCAAGAGACTCAGGCGCTGCCTGTGTTGCGACAGCACCGGGTGTTGTCACATACGTTGATGCCACCAAGGTAATCGTTGCCGAAGACAGCGGTAAGGAACATACATATGAACTGACAAAGTTCAGAAGATCAAATGCGTCCACCTGCCTGAACCAGAAGCCGATTGTCTGGGACGGTGAAAGAGTTGAACGCGGTGATATTCTGGCTGACGGTCCTGCCATGCAGAACGGTGAGCTCGCGCTCGGTCAGAATGTGACGATTGCCTTCATGACATGGCACGGATACAACTACGAAGATGCCATTATCATGTCGGAAAGAATGCAGTCGGAAGACTTCTATACTTCCGTTCATATTGAAGAATATGACATTGAGTGCCGTGATACGAAGCTCGGACCGGAAGAAATCACACGTGATATTCCGAACGTTGCCGAGAGCGCATGCCGGAATCTTGACGGCAGAGGCATCGTTATGGTCGGTGCGGAAGTCAAGGAAGGAGATATCCTCGTTGGTAAGGTAACACCTAAGGGACAGAGTGAGATCTCTCCGGAAGAAAAGCTTCTGCTTGCGATCTTCGGTGAAAAGTCCAGAGAAGTCAGAGACAATTCGCTGAAGGTACCTCATGGCGGAGCGGGAATTGTCCACAGCGTCAGAGTATTCAAGCGCAAGGACAACCACGAACTCTCTCCGGGTGTCAATGAAGTCGTCAAAGTATATGTCGTCCAGAAGAGAAAGATCTCCGAAGGCGATAAGATGGCCGGACGTCACGGAAACAAGGGTGTCATCTCCCGGATCAATCCGGTGGAAGACATGCCTTACATGGCAGACGGCACACCGATCGATATCATGCTGAACCCGTTCGGCGTTCCTTCACGTATGAATATCGGTCAGGTTCTTGAGATCCATCTCGGTATGGCTGCCAAGAAGCTCGGTGTCAAGTTTGCCACACCGGTCTTCGATGGTGTATCGAATGAAGATCTGAAGAACATCATGGCGGAAGCCGGAACTTCGGCAGACGGAAAATATGTATTATATGACGGTAAGACCGGTGAAGCTTACGATGAGCGTATCGCGGTCGGCGTTATGTACATGATCAAGCTTGCTCACATGGTCGACGATAAGCTTCATGCCCGCGCGACCGGTCCGTACTCCCTCGTTACACAGCAGCCTCTCGGCGGTAAGGCGCAGAACGGCGGCCAGAGATTCGGTGAGATGGAAGTATGGGCGCTTGAAGCATACGGCGCTTCTCATACACTGCAGGAGATCCTGACCGTCAAATCTGATGACATCATGGGTCGTACACGTACATATGAGGCAATCGTGAAGGGCAAGGATCTTCCGGAACCCGGAATTCCCGAATCCTTCAGAGTTCTCGTTCATGAGCT
>CACXDM010000036.1 GCA_902766435.1 uncultured Erysipelotrichaceae bacterium
TATCAAGGAATGTCACCTTTCTGCCGCCTACCTCAACCTGATAGGCACCGATTGCCTGCGTAATACCGCCGGCTTCACCCTGGGCAACCTTGGTTCTTCTGATCGTATCAAGCAACGTTGTCTTACCGTGGTCAACATGTCCCATGATCGTAACCACAGGAGGACGAAGTTCCATTGTTTCGGAATCCGCTGCCTGTTCGACTTCAAGACTGTCTTCTTCACGTTCCTGAACCTTTGTCGGCTCGATATCATAACCGATGCAGACAAGTTCAACCATTTCATCATCCAGCGCACTGTTGATTGTGACCATTTTGCCTTCCATAAACAGTGTCTTGATGATATCGGATGACTGTCTGCCGATCTTTTCGGCAAGTTCACCGACGGTAATACCGTCAGTGTATGTTATTTCCCGGATATCGGGATTCTTACTGTAGTTTCCTCCCTCATATCCTCTTCTGCGGTTATTATTGTTATTTTTTTTCCTGCTGCTGCCTTTGCGGCCTGCAGGTCTGCGTTTTGTTGCCATTCAGCACACCTCCCTCTATATCACTTTTTCGGAGATCAGTCTCCGGATATCTTTGAAACACATCCCTTCTTTCTGCTTAACGGTTATCTCAGGAAGCAGCTTTCAGGATCTCATTCCAGAATTCATCCGGAATCTTTACCCCAAGCGCTCTTTCAAGTGCGTGGTTCTTTCTGGCTGTTTCAACGGCAGCGGGATCCTTTTTCAGATACGCGCCATGTCCGTTTTTACGACCGGTAAGATCCACGGCAAGCTCTCCCTCAGGTGTTCTCACGATCCTGAGAAGCTCCTTTTTCGGAAGCTGTTCCCCGGTCGCGACACATTTTCTCATTGGTATTTTTCTCGGCATGAATCAGTTATTGTCCTCGTCGTAATAATCTTCATATTCATCGTAATCGATGTCATATTCGCTTTCTTCTTCAGCCAGTCTCTCCGCTTCAATCTCAGCAAGTTCTTCTTCCGTATAGATCGGGCGGTTGTCAATTGCGCTGTAGTTTTTCTTGATCTGTTCTTCAAGTTCCTTACTGCGGACTTTGTATTCGTCCTCGTCACCCTTCTTCTTTCTTCTCTTGGGCTTGTCGTTCTGCTTCGGCTTGCTTGTATCGGCAAGCTTCTCGAATACGGATACATAGGTATTCTTCGCAGCCATGTCCTCAAGATCGGCGTGACGGCGGCTGACTGTCTTTTCTTCCTGTCTGATTTCCGGCTCTTCTTCCGGTTCTTCGTCCTGAACTTCTTCCTGTTCAGCTTCAGCAGGTTCTTCAGCAGGTACGGATACTTCCGCTTCTTCTGCAGGTGCTTCAGCCGGTACTTCAGCTGTTTCTTCTTCCTTCTCTTCCTTACCCATTGCCATTTCGTCAATGATGCGTTCGGAGACGATTTCCTGCATTTCTTCCGGAATGACTTCATCGGATTCTTCAAACTTCGGCTGCTGGGCAACAAGCTTCATCGCTTCTTCCTTGCGTTTTTCTTCCGCAAGTCTTGCTTCTTCTTCAAGACGCTGGATTTCTCTTCTCGCTGCTTCACGGCGCATCTGTTCCTTGCGGATCTCAGCCTGGGCAAGCATTTCATCATAATCAATGCCCATCTTTTCGATGTCGGAACGTGTCTTGATATCAATCTTATGGTTCGTCAGCTTGACTGCCAGACGCGCATTCTTTCCTCTTTTGCCGATGGCAAGAGACAGCTGATCTTCATCGACCATAACGGTTAGACTTCTTTCATCTTCACCGGGAATTACAGCATTGACTTCAGCCGGTGCCAGGGCATTTTTCACAAGTTCAGTCAGATCGTCATTCCACTGGAAGATATCGATCTTTTCGCCTTTCAGCTCCTCAATGATCTCCTGAACACGGGAACCGCGCGGACCGATACATGCGCCGATCGGATCGATCTCGGGATTGTGACTCATGACTGCCATCTTTGTTCTTTCACCGGGCTCACGGGCGATTGCCTTGATTTCCACGATACCCTGATAGATTTCGGGAACTTCCTTTTCAAACAAACGCTTTACGAGCATCGGATCAGCTCTTGAAACAAGAACCTGTGACCCCTTTGTTTCCTTATTGACTTCGGTGATGACGACTCTGAGTTTCTGTCCGTCAGTCAGTCTTTCATTCGGGATTTCAGCCGAACGGGGCATAATCGCAACCGTATGGCCGAGATTGACCAGGGTGAATTTATCCTTGACGGATTCGACAATACCGAGAACCATCTCATGAAGCTGATCGATATATTCGTTGTATACGGCAACTTTCTCCGCTTCCCTGATCTTCTGACGCATGACACTCTTGGCCAGTGTCGCAGCTGCTCTGCTCATCGTCTTGATTTCGATCGGACGGCTGATTGTATCTCCGAGTTCCGCGTCGGCCTTAAATGCTCTTGCGTCTTCCAGAGAGATTTCCAACTCATCATCTTCGACCTGTTCAACTACCTTATAATTCTGATAAAGATCGATTGTTTCCTTCTTCTCATTGATCTCGGCAACGACATCAATATCGGAAAGTTCCGCATCTTTCTTGTATGCCTTTGCCATGGCCTCTTTCAGTGCACTGATAATGACATCGGCAGGGATATTTCTTTCTTCCTCAACGGCATTTAATGCCTTGATCATATCTTTATATTTCAGTTCCATTTCTTAACTCCTACAGTCTGACTGCCAGACGGGCAAATGTGATGTTGTCAAATTCGATTTCCGCTTTCCGCGTTGCTGCCTTGTCTCTGTATGACAAAGTCAGAACACCGTTTTCCGCTCCGGCAATTTCACCGGTGATCTCGGACATCTTTTTCACGGGTGTATGAAGTCTGATGTAAATATACTGACCGGTCATATTGTACAGTTCAGAGAGATCACGGATTTCCCGCTCCGCACCGGGACTGCATACTTCCAGCGTATATCCTTCCGGGATCGGATCTTCCGCATCAAGGACTTCACTTACCTTTTCACTGACGGCGACACATGTATCAAGATCCATTGTTCCGTCATCTTTCATGACTGCGATCTGAAGCGTATTTTCCTTTCCGGGAATCCACTTCATCTCATACAGTCTGACACCGCATTCTGCAAATACAGGATTCAATAATTCAAGCAAACGTTCTTCTCTTTCCATATGCCTCCAGACATAATACAAGGAGTGCTTCCGCACTCCTTAATTAACAGTTAGTACAATACTATATTTTTACGTTCCTTGCAAGCGGAACAGCC
Source organism: uncultured Erysipelotrichaceae bacterium (assembly GCA_902766435.1). Classification (GTDB taxonomy): domain Bacteria; phylum Bacillota_I; class Bacilli_A; order Erysipelotrichales; family Erysipelotrichaceae; genus Bulleidia. The sequence goes on from CACXDM010000036.1 coordinate 3,228, forward strand.
TTTATTTACTGCATTTTTACGGATCATTTTCTTTCATCATCAGGCTGCTGTAGAGAAAAAACAAAAGAGGTTCCCGGTTATATCCGGTAAACCCCTCTCTTCTCTGTCACGCTGAAGGAGAAATCTCCCTCAGAACGTCATCAGATTATTTTGCCTTTTTGGCAGTTTTCTTAGCTGTCTTTTTTGCAGGCTTCTTTGCAGCTTTTGCCGCAGCCTTTTCAGCAGCAGCTTCCTTATCAAGCTTGATAGCAGCCTGGGCAGCAGCCAGTCTTGCGATCGGTACACGGTAAGGTGAGCAGGAAACATAGTTCAGACCGACTTTATTGAAGAATTCAATGGAAGCAGGGTCGCCGCCATGTTCGCCGCAGACACCGAGATGGAGGTCAGGACGTGTAGCCTTACCTTCAGAAGCAGCGATCTTGATCAGTCTGCCGACACCATTCTGGTCAACGTGTGCGAACGGATCAAATTCATAGATGTGCTTGTCATAGTAATCACCGAGGAACTTGCCAGCATCATCTCTTGAGAAGCCGAATGTCATCTGTGTGAGGTCATTCGTTCCGAAGGAGTAGAATTCAGCAGTCTTTGCGATTTCACCGGACAGCAGAGCTGCACGCGGTATTTCAATCATCGTACCGACTTTGTATTCAAGCTTGGCGCCCTTTTCAGCGATGACTTCATCAGCTGTTTCCTTGACAAGGTTAGCAACATATTCAAGCTCTTTCGGCTCACCTACGAGCGGTACCATGATTTCGGGAACGAGCTTCCATGTGCGGTGCTTCTTGTTGATGTTGATGGCAGCATTGATGATCGCTCTTGCCTGCATCTTACCGATTTCCGGATAAGTTACGTCAAGACGGCATCCGCGGTGACCCATCATCGGGTTGAACTCATGCAGTTCGGCAGCTGCTTCTCTGACATCATCGATTGTAATGCCGAGGTCTTTTGCAACGTCTTCTGCATCAGCGTCTGTCTTAGGCAGGAATTCATGCAGAGGCGGATCCAGCAGACGGATCGTAACACTGCGTCCCTTCATTGCCTCGAAGATACCTTCGAAGTCTTCCTGCTGATAAGGTTCGAGTTCAGCGAGTGCCTTTGCACGCTGAGCATCATTTCTGGCAACGCAGAGCATTCTGATTGCCTTGATTCTTTCTGCACTGTTGAAGAACATATGTTCAGTACGGACAAGACCGATACCTTCAGCGCCGAATTCAAGAGCTCTTGCGGCATCTTCAGGTGTGTCGGCATTTGTACGGATCTTCAGTGTTCTGCGAGCATCTGCCCAGTCCATGAACTTCTTGAAGTTACCGGAAATCGTAGCCGGAACAGTCTGGATTTCACCTCTGTAGACGTTACCTGTAGTACCGTCAACGGAAATGATGTCGCCTTCCTTGAATGTTTCGCCGTTTACATAGAATTCCTTCTTTGCTTCGTTAACGGAAATGTCACCGCAGCCGGATACGCAGCAAGCGCCCATACCACGGGCAACGACAGCCGCATGAGATGTCATGCCGCCGCGGACCGTAACGATCGCCTGGGAAACATGCATACCTTCGATGTCTTCCGGAGAAGTCTCGAGACGGACAAGAACAACCTTCTTGCCTGCATCAGCCTGCTTCTTAGCTTCTTCAGCCGTGAAGACTACAGCACCGGAACCGGCACCCGGAGAAGCTGCCAGACCCTTCGTGAAGATATCGCCCTGCTTTTCCTTCAGAGCCTTCGGGTCAAATGTCGGATGAAGGAGGTCATCAAGCTGCTTCGGCTCAACCATCATCAGAGCCTGATCCTCAGTAACAAGACCTTCGTTAACCATATCAACCGCAACCTTCAGAGCAGCAGCAGCAGTTCTCTTACCGTTACGTGTCTGAAGCATGAACAGACGTCTGTCCTGGATTGTGAATTCCATATCCTGCATGTCATGATAATGTGCTTCCAGCTTGACACGGACATCATCCAGAGCCTTGAATGTCTCAGGCATGCTCTCTTCGAGTGAAGGATACTTTTCTTTTCTTTCCTTTTCGGAGATACCCATTCCCTTTGCCCATTCCTGGGATCCCTTCTTGGAGATCTGCTGAGGAGTACGGACACCAGCAACAACGTCTTCGCCCTGTGCGTTGATCAGGTATTCACCATAGAAATATGCATTGGAACCTGTGGAGGGGTTACGTGTGAA
>CACXDM010000037.1 GCA_902766435.1 uncultured Erysipelotrichaceae bacterium
CACCCTTGCCTTCAGCTGTACCCTTCCCACTGCCGGGCGGGTTTGGGACTTTCACCCGTTAGATCGTGCGCTCACCGCGCACACCATAAAAAGGAGCCTGCAGTTAACAGACTCCTGATTTACTGTTTGTCTATTTCCGATTATTTCATCAGAGAGAGGAACATCTCTTTGATGTCTTCGACAGTAACCGGACGGGGGTTGCCGGGTGTGCATGCGTCTTTCAGCGCGTCAGCACTCAGCGCGTCAACGTCTTCCATCGGAACGACATCCTTCAGGGACATTGTGATACCGACATCTTCGCCGAGCTTCTTAACAGCTGCGACAGCCGCATCACGTGCTTCTTCAAGAGGCATTGTGTATGCGCCTTCTACGTCAAATGCAGCAGCGATGTCTCTGTACTTCTCACCTGTAGCGGGAGCGTTGTAAGCCATGACTGTAGGCAGCAGTGTAGCGCATGCTTTGCCGTGAGGCATTCCGTAGTAAGCACTCAGTGTGTGTGCCATGGAGTGGTCAACACCAAGACCAACGTTGGAGAATCCCATACCTGCAATATACTGCGCAAGAGCCATTGCTTCTCTTCCTGCAGGTTCGTTCTTAACTGCGCCTCTGAGGTTCTTGGCAATCATCTGGATCGCCTTGATATGGAACATATCGGAGAGTTCCCAGGCACCGGCTGTGATATAGCCTTCGATTGCGTGTGTCAGGGCATCCATACCTGTAGCAGCTGTCAGGCCTGCCGGCATGGAGGACATCATTTCCGGATCTACGAATGCAACAACGGGAATGTCATGAACGTCTACGCAGACGAACTTTCTCTTGTTTTCCGGGTCTGTGATGACATAGTTGATTGTTACTTCAGCTGCTGTTCCTGCTGTTGTCGGAACGGCAAGAATCGGTGTGCAGGGGTTCTTTGTGGCAGCTACGCCTTCCAGAGAACGTACATCTGCGAATTCAGGGTTTGTGTTGATGATGCCGATCGCCTTTGCGGTATCCATGGAGGAGCCGCCGCCGATTGCGACGATGCAGTCAGCTTCCGCTTCTGCGAATGCCTTAACGCCGCTCTGAACATTTTCGATTGTCGGATTTGGCTGAATGTTGGAATACAGAACATATGCGATGCCTGCCGCATCAAGCAGATCAGTAACCTTTGCCGTAACGCCGAACTTAACGAGGTCAGGGTCAGAGGCAACGAATACCTTCTTGAAACCGCGCGCATTGATCTCCGTAACGATTTCCTTTACCGCACCTGCGCCATGATATGATGTTTCATTCAATACAAAACGATTAGCCATTGTAATATCCTTTCCCGGGCTCTCAGCCCGCTCTTTCCTATATTATTCTAAAAAATTCACAAGAAAAAAACAGTTACACATCCGGAAATGTGTAACAGTTACTTCGAGCCGAGAAGTCCGAGATCATCAAACAGTCTGCTGAGCTTTTCCGGCATGGCCTGAATCATGATCTCAGCCAGCTTTTCCTCCGATGACTTCATCCCTGTCAGCACCCATTTTACCGTCATATATACCGAGGAATGACAATACATCTCCAGCAGTTCCTTCAGATCCCCTTCCAGTGATCTGCCTGTTTTTTCTTCATAGAGGTTGCGGTAAAAGGAGAAGATCTTCTGAAAATCATATTCCCTCAGATTATTCTGCGTATCCGCTCTGAACGCAGCGGAAAAGAACAGATTTTCCTTGCGGATAAAGCGGAACTTCCGGATCAGACCGTCATTGATTGTGCCGCCTCTTCCCATTTCCCGGAAGGATTCAATCAGCAGCTTGTCAAAATACCAGTTGATCAGGTCTTCGCGGTCCCTGAAGTTGCGGTAGAATGTCTGTCTCGCAATTCCGGCGCATGAGGCAATCTGCTTGACGGTTATTTCCTCAACCGGGGTTGTCTTCATGCATTCCTTGACCGCTTCCGCCAGTCTGTATTTAGTCTTCTCGTTTTTCTCCATTCACTTTCTCCGTGAAAATTATAGCAAATTCCGATGATCTGCGGCAAAAACAGACACGTGTGTATCATTCACGGAAAAAGAAAACCGGCACTGCCGGTATTCTCTCTACATAAAGGATCGGACAAACTGTTCTTCTTCCGTATATGGCTTCCAGCCTTTTCCCGGATCATCATTCTTCATAAACGATGTCCAGTATTCAATCACTGCGCTGCTGAGCTTGTAGTCATGCGGAGTCATCGGCCGCCAGCATCTGTCCAGTGTACCGAACACATACCAGAGCTCTGAGGAATGGAACGCTCCCGCATCGTCTCCCGGCAGCTTCCGCCGGAAATAATACACAAATACCGGTTTGCGGGAATTCTTCAGACGCAGCTTTGCCCAGTCAATGATTCCCTTATAGAATCTGCTGTTTCTTGCGTCTTCCCCTTCTTCAACCGTGATATCGTTTTCCGTCATCCCGATCATATAGGGAAGATCCTGAATCGTTCCGTTTTCCGCTGCCTGATCGTAATCCTGTGTCACAACCGTTCCGTCAATCACAGGTCCGAAGGCAAGACCGCCGGTCTTTTCATACAGCGCGGGAAGGATTTCCACAAACTTCTCTGCCGGCACCCGAACCATTTCATCCAGAGTGCTGACTTTAAGCAGTTCCATGATAATTCCGGATGTCTTGTATGCGTCTTCGGGAAGGATCTTACGGCCAAGACCGTTGTCATAACCTGCCACGCTCTGCCTCACTGCCCCGTGGATCAGCCCTTCCGTCAGGGGACTGCATATCAGCGCCTGAACACTCATGGCGCCTGCGCTCTGACCGAATACGGTGATTCTGTCAGGATCCCCGCCGAATGCCGCAATGTTTTTCACCACCCAGCGCAGAGCGAGAATCTGATCAAGTATTCCGGCATTACCGATGCCGTCGGTATGCAGATCGGGATGGGCAAAGAAACCGAATACACCAACCCGGTAATTGATCGTCACAAGTATCGTATCCTGACTGGTGAACGCATCACCGTCAAATTCCATTTCACTTCCCCAGCCGTGGTCAAACGCACCGCCGTGGATCCAGAACGCAACCGGATAACCTCCCGGCTTTTTGGCAAGAGGCGCCCATATATTCAGGTACAGACAGTCTTCATTCTGACCGGGTACGGGAAAGGAAGGGTCAGTATAAAACTCCCTGCCGTAAAACCCGGATGTCGGATCGGGCTGAGGGCAGATCGGACCGAACTCAACCGCATCACGCACGCCCTTCCACGGATGTTTGGGAACCGGCGCCCGGAAACGCAGCTGTCCGACAGGGGCTTCCGCGTAAGGTACACCGCGGAATATCATTCTTGTCGTTTTTTCTTCACCGGCAAGAATTCCCTCTTCAACCTTTACTTCAATTTTCTTCATCGGATCCTCCAATGAAATCATTCTACCATTCTTCCGGTTCTTTTGAAAAATCCAGAAATGTATGTGTTGTCAGATCCCTTAACATGATACCCGCGTCCTTTGCGGTATGAATTCCGTTCTGATCGAATATCAGCATCTTCACCGCGCAGAACACACAGGAGGCATAATACATACTGATCAGATCATTGTTGTACTGCGGCATGAATTCCTCTCTTCTGTGCGATTTGAAATATGCGGAAACAAACAATCTCAGATTCAGCTCCAGCATCTCTTCAAAGCTGTTCTGACCGGTTACCGTCGTATATGCTCTTCTGTAGAATTCCCTGTTCTTTTCAATGACATTCAGGCAGGCCATCAATGAAACGGGGAGATTCTTCTCATTCATTTCACCGGTGCCCTGACCTGTCAGATCATTCTGAATGATATAGTTCAGGCAGTCATACTTATCTTCAAAGTGATTATAGAATGTGGCTCTGATTACTCCGGTCTCATCACAGATCATCTTAATTGTGATTTTCTCAAACAGTTTTCCTGTCATCAGATAGCGCAGGCTGTCAGCCAGCGCGTTTTTCATATACCCTCTCTGTCTGTCCATGATCACACCGCAGCCAAAATGACCTTAAACAGAGTATACGCGCTCAGGATTACCATCAGTGTTCCCCCGGCAATTCCGATCAGACGCTGTTCGGCAGCGCCATGGGAATACCCGAAGGAAAGCGCCGTATATGACATGAGAAATGTGACTGCCGCAGCAGGCAGAATTACACTTTTCAGTGATACCCCGAGCAGGGCAAAACCGATCCCGACGATCATTGTCTTGATATTTGTGAAGAATGCGAGCGGAATCAGTGTGTATATATTGAAATTACTGTCCAGTTTCTCAATAAACGGCCGGTTGAGGAATGATTTTACGGCAATATAGATTCCCGCAGCCATGATCAGCATTGACGCAATCGCGATCTGCGCCGTGCCGTCCGGCAGTACCCCGTCAAATGTGACTGCGAGCCCGTACCCGACTGCGAGCGTAATCAGATTCACCGCCATATAGACCAGTGAATAGATGATTTTATTCTTCTCTGAGAGATCCCTGACAGTCGCCCCTTTCTGCATCATGACGATAAAGCCGTCAAGGGACAGACCGAAGAAGATCAGTAAAGTCTTTAACATATCAAACACTCCCGTCCTGAGAGACAACTGATATTGTAGATTCTTTCCTTCTGCGGACAGATATACAAATCCCCAAAAATGTAAAAGAAAAGAGATCTGCTGGCACAGACCTCAGTCCTAATATTATTTGGGAGGGAAAGAAATATGTCTTTTGAGACAATAATATAATAAACAATCGTTGTGTCTGAAATATGTGAGTTTTGTGAAATATTTGTGAAAAGAGAAAAATCATCAGAGGATTTTCAGACCGAGCAGTTCCACACAAGCAAGCGCCTGCGCCTCATTCACTGTCAGCCCTTTCAGATTCTCCGGCGTAACGGCAATTCCGTTGATCGAAGAGTCCGATACATCAAGACCCGCCATCGGGGTATGAAGCCACTCGGTACGGTCAAAACAGCAGTGATGAATCACCATTGTCTTAAACGATGTCTGTGAAAAATATCCTTCCGTAAAATCCGTATCACTTAATACGCTGTTTTTCCAGGAGGAAGCGGAGAAATTGACATACCGGCACTGGGAAGCGGTAAATTCCGTATCACTGAACAGGCATTCCGTGAAATCGGCTCCTCCCATGCGGCAGTTCTCAAACCGTACCCTGCGGAATTCCGACTTTGCGAATGACACACCGGAAAGATCACAGTGCGTAAAGATCACATCGGTAAATATACTGCCCGACATATCTGTCCGGATGATATCCCGGTCAAAAATACACTCACTGAATCTCTTACCCGTACAATCCGGAAACGTCTCGTTCTCAAACAGGAGGTTATCATATCTGTCCTGATCCGGAAGACGGTCAAACCGTGTCTTTTCCGGTTCGGTATAGAATGACGGCTTTTTGATTTTCGCCATATCAGATCAGCGCCTTCCGGAATACCGGCACATCATCGATTCCCAGCTGACGGGAAACGGCACGGATAATGATCTCATGATCTTTTCCTTCATGAAGTCCGCTGACAAGAACAGATGCCGTATGTGTACCGTCCTTCAGCCTGATGGGAAACGCGCCGCCGCTCATCACATCCGTATAACCTGTTTCAGGAATTCTTGAAGCAACAAAGCTCCAGACACTGCTGTGACCGCACTTCAGCATCGCCTTTCTCTTCATCTCTGTATACACCAGATTCTTTTCACTCTTGTCCGGCATGATCTGACGGAAGAGAACTTCACCGTTTTCCTCCGATACGATATCCACGACAATTCCCCGGTCATACTCATGGTCGGTCTCAACCAGAATCTGTCCGAGTTCCTCTGCTTCCTTTCTGCCGAATGTTTCATATCTCAGCAGCTCTTCCTGTTTTTCCAGTACGGCAAGATCTGCCATATCGTATTCCGTGAAGGAACGGCGGACAGCATCTGATACAGCCGCAATCCTGACTGAATCCGCAAACGGCATCAGATCACTTTCCTTTTTCCCTGCCTTCAGCAGTTCTGTAAAGTGACTGATCTCACACAGGAAGTCATTCTCATAGGGAATCTCAATCTTCTTTTCAATACCGTCTTTTACCACGATATATCCGTCCGGCCGCTGAACATTCGCCAGTCTGACTTCTCCGTATTCCCCGCGCAGCACTGCCCCGTACTTCTTTCTGTCAAATCCGGCTTCCACTATTCCCTTACCGTTTTCAAATCTCAGGGATGACTGAACGTACGTTTCAATATTCTGCCATAAGTTGGCATACGTCTTCTCAACCGTATACTCACCTTTCAGATAATCACAGATCCATGAAAGACAATAACATCCCGTATCCGCGAGGGCGCCGCCTTCCGGTGAACGTGTATGATATGTGTTTCCATACGCTTCCTTCGGCATCTCAAAACAGAACGAAGCCTCCACCTCTTTAATCTCACCGATCAGCCCTTCTCCGATCTCTTTTTTCAGCTGTATATATGCCGGCAGAAAACGGCATTTCATCGCTTCCATAAACAGAACATTGTTTGCGGCAGCTGTTTCCGTCATCTTCCTGACTTCCGCTTCACTCATTGCGGCAGGCTTTTCACAAAGAACAGCCTTTCCTGCTTCAAGTGCCCGGCATGTCCACTCACAATGCATCCCGTGCGGCAGAGCGATATAGACCGCATACACCTGCGGATCGGCAAGCAGTTCATCAAAGGATGTATACAGCTTCTCTGCCGGATATGACTCTGTGAACTTTCTCAGCTTTTCCATACTGCGGCCTCCTGCCGCATACAGCACAGAGTCTTTATCAAGAAGCAGTCCCTCCGCAAAACGGCGGGCAATATTACCTGCTCCGATGATTCCCCATTTGATCATTGTTCTTCTCCTTCTTCCGGGTACGGTTTTCTGTCAATCTGACGGCATACGACAATTTCCCTGTCACTGTGCATTCCTTCAATACATGTCTGCAGCGTCAGAAAACGGTCGGTATATTCAGCTTCTTTTCCGGTATCGTAGAACTCACGTTCCTTAACCCTTTGAAAATAGCTGTCAAAGTATGATTCCTCAAAATTCCTGACCGAGTAATTCAGATCCTCCGGGATATACTCTCCATCCTCCAGACAGCAGTCATAGATCCGGATGATCTCGTAATAGATGATCTCATCCCGCAGAGCCATGG
>CACXDM010000038.1 GCA_902766435.1 uncultured Erysipelotrichaceae bacterium
ATCGGTCTGCTGTATATGCAGCTGATGATCTTCTCACAGATTCCTCAGCATCTGCATAAAATCTGCGCCGGATTTATCCGTACGGCAGGATACTCCAAGACACCGATGGTCATCAACCTGATCGGTCTTTGGGTTGTGCGTGTGCCGCTTGTCATTCTTGCCGGACAGATTCTTCATCTCCCGGTATTCTGGCTTTGGATCATCTTTGATATCGACCAGTGGGTCAGATTCCTGCTGTCGATGTATCTGATGAAGAAAGACCATATTCTGGCGGAAGCACCATCTCCGGCCGCAGCTTAACTGATTGATTCAGGCTTCCTTCGGGAAGCCTTTTATCATGAAAAAAGGAGGCGCTGCCTCCCGGTATAACACAGTCAGATTTTCTGACGTACTGCCGATTCAACGAAACATACCTTATCCGGTACGTGACGTGATTCGGTAAATTCAAACATGATACCGCGGGAATTGAAGACCTGTCCGCAGACGGTGAGAATGAAGTCGAAGGATCCGAGGTCAAGCAGCTCGCGGTCTTTTTCTGTTGCCCGTTCGGCAGCGACACGGCGCCGGCTGGTTGTGATCGTCATTCCGAGCGTGTCCTCAAGATAATCATAGATGGAAGATGCCGCAATGGAAGGCGTCAGACCGGGTGTTTCGGAGCGGAGAAAGATGTTGGTGTCATAGATGACTGCCTGCCGGTCCAGATAGCGGATACGTTCAATGAAGTAGAGCTTTTCACCGATATCAAAACCGGTCCTCATACTGATCTTTTCGTCAGCGGTGACTTCCATGAAGGACAAAAGACGGGTATAGGATTCCATCTTGCTGCGTTCGGCTGCTTCAGCAAAGCTTTCGATTCCGCCGATCGTGAATATGGAACGGCTCTCATGCGGCTGCCGGAGGACCTGTACGCCTCTGCCGTGCTGAGGCAGAAGGAAGCCTTCGGAAGTCAGAATCGAAAGGGCACGGCGAACGGTGTTTCTGGTAACACCGAAACGCGCGGCGAATTCGTTTTCGGACGGGAGATAATCACCGGAATGATACTTGCCGGTCTCAATTTCCTCCCGAATTGTCCGGTAGATAGGTTCGTATTTATTCTGTGGCATTGTGTTTTCTCCTATTAGCATTATATAACAAAATGCCGTTCTTAAAAAAGATGTTTAAACAAATGTGCAATAATTGCTTGACATGTTTAAACAAGAACCGTATATTGAAATCACAAATACTTGTGTAAACAAGTGAGAAGGGAGAAACATGGGAAAATTTCATGACGATGCTGCCAAACTGCTCGAATATGTCGGCGGTAAGGAAAACATCAACGCGGTAACACACTGTGTCACCAGAATGCGCTTTGTACTCGCAGACCCGAAGAAGGCGGATATCAAGAAGATTGAAGCACTGCCTTCCGCAAAGGGAACATTCACACAGGCCGGTCAGTTCCAGGTTATCATCGGAAACGAAGTCGCTGACTTCTACAAGGAATTTACCGACATCGCAGGCATTGAGGGCGTTTCCAAAGACGCAGCCAAGAATGCCGCAAAGGACAACCAGACACCGCTTCAGAAAGTGATGTCCAACATTGCCGAGATCTTCGCACCGCTGATTCCCGCAATCATCTGCGGCGGTCTTATTCTCGGTTTCCGGAATATTCTGGAAACAGCAGTCGTACTTCAGGACGGCACATTCCTCGCCGGTCTCGACAAATTCCTCTGGATTATCGGTGAAGCGGTATTCCACACAGGTATCCCGGTAGGTATCTGCTGGTCCGTTCAGAGAAAGATGGGCGGAACACCGATGCTCGGTATCGTTCTCGGTCTTACACTGATCTCCGGTCAGCTCGTTAACGCTTATGGTGTTGCCGGTATGGCAGCTGATGCATGGGCGCCGAATTATGTATGGAATTTCGGTTTTGCAAGCTTCCGTATGATCGGTTATCAGGCACAGGTTATTCCCGCAATTCTGGCGGCATTCACACTTGCATATCTAGAGAGATTCTTCAAGAAGATTGTTCCTCAGGTACTGCAGATGATTCTGGTTCCGTTCTGCTCACTGCTTCTGGCAGTCATGGCAGCGCACTTCATTCTCGGCCCGATCGGCTGGCAGATCGGTGAATGGGTATCCGCATTCGTCATGGCAGGTATCTCCGGAAACTTCAGAGTTCTCTTCGGCGCACTGTTCGGCTTCTTCTATGCACCGCTGGTTATCACCGGTCTGCATCATATGTCCAACGCTATTGACCTTCAGCTGATCAACTCCACAGGCGGAACAATGCTGTGGCCGATGATCGCGCTGTCCAATATCGCTCAGGGTTCTGCTGTTGCAGGTATGGCTTATCTGCAGAAGAAGAATGCCAAGGCGCAGGAAGTTAACTATCCTTCCATGATCTCCTGCTGGCTGGGTGTTACGGAACCGGCAATGTTCGGTATCAACCTGAAATATCAGTTCCCGTTCTACTGTGCAATGATCGGTTCCTGCCTGGCGGCAATCATCTCCACATTGTTCGGCGTAACAGCAGCTTCCATCGGTGTCGGCGGTCTGCCGGGTATTATCTCCATCTTCCCGCAGTACATGCTGATCTTCGCAGTCGCAATGCTCGTTGCTCTGGTTGTACCGTTTGTTCTGACAGTCATGATCGGCAGAGGCAAGATCAACCCCGAAACCGGAGAACTCTATTCCGAAGAAGCAGAAGAAGAGGAAGCTCCCGCTGCTCCCGCATTCACTGAAGCACAGATGAATGAATCTTTCGAAGCACCGGTATCCGGCAGAGTCATGCCTGTATCCGAAGTGGAAGATCAGGTATTCGCATCCAAGGCAATGGGTGACGGTATCGCAATTGATCCGAGTGAAGGAAAGATCTACGCTCCTTTCTCCGGTGAAATCACAGTCGCATTCCCGACAGGCCATGCATACGGCATCAAGGCAGCCAACGGCAAAGAAGTACTGATTCACATCGGTATGGATACAGTCGAACTCGATGGAAAAGGCTTTACACCTCATGTGAAACAGGGTGATATAGTTAAACAGGGAGACCTGCTCACAGATGTTGATCTCGACTACATCAGAAGCCAGGGCAAGCCTGTGGTTACACCGGTAATCTTCACGGACGGAACAGCTGTCGAACTTGTGAAGAGCGGTGCCGTAAACGCAAAAGAAACAGATATTATCAAACTCGGCTGAGGAGGACACTATGGCAGTCAAAGATAAAATTGTTTATCAGATCTACCCGAAATCATTTCAGGATTCCAACCATGACGGCTGGGGGGATATCCGGGGTGTAATTTCCCGTCTGGATTATCTTCAGGAACTGGGAATCAATTATATCTGGTTCAACCCCATGGTCGTCTCACCGCAGAGAGACAACGGCTACGATGTTGCGGACTACCGCAGCTTCGATCCGAGATACGGCACGATGGAAGACTTCGAAGAACTTGTTTCCGAAGCGAAGAAGCGTGGTATTGATATCATGTTTGACATGGTGTTCAACCATACTTCAACCGAACATGAATGGTTCAAAAGAGCTCTGGCAGGTGAGGAAAAGTACAAGAACTACTACATCTGGAAAAAGGGCAAGGGACCCGGTGTTCCGCCGAACAACTGGCAGTCCAAGTTTGCCGGCAGCGCATGGGAATATGTGGAGAAGTTCGATGAATGGTATCTTCACCTGTTCGATGTCACTCAGGCTGACCTTGACTGGACAAATCCCGAAGTCAGAAAAGAATGCGCCGATATCGTTAACTACTGGCGTTCAAAGGGGGTTCACGGATTCCGGTTTGATGTCATCAACCTGATCTCCAAGAGATCCTATGAAGATGACCCCAACAATTATGACGGCCGTCAGTTCTATACCGACGGACCTAAGGAACATGAATATCTGAAAGAGCTGAATCTGAACAGCTTCGGTCAGGATGAAGAACATCTGACTGTCGGCGAGATGAGCTCAACGACAATTGAGAACTGTGTTCAGTATGCAGGAAAAGACTGCAGTGAACTCGACATGGTGTTCTCCTTCCATCATCTGAAGGTTGACTATAAGAACCAGATGAAATGGGAGCTTCAGCCGATGGACTTCATGGCACTGAAGAGACTGCTCAGCACGTGGCAGGTAAAGATGCAGGAAGCAGATGCATGGAATGCCCTGTTCTGGAACTGTCACGATCAGCCGAGATCCATCTCGCGCTTCGGAAATGATAAAGAGTATCATAAAGAAAGCGGTAAGATGCTGGCGGCTGCGCTTCACATGATGCGGGGAACACCCTACGTATATCAGGGAGAAGAATTCGGTATGACAAATGCCTGCTTCACCGATATCAGTCAGTATGTCGATGTTGAAAGCACGAATATCTATGATGTTCTGCTGAAGCAGGGCAAGACAAAGGAAGAAGTTCTGCATATACTCCAGGAAAGATCCAGAGATAATGCACGTACCCCGATGCAGTGGGATGACAGCGAAAATGGCGGTTTCAGTGATGTGAAGCCCTGGCTGCAGAGCGCTGACAGCTACAAAAAGATCAACGTGGCAAATGCGCTGAAGGATCCCGATTCTATATTCTATTTCTATCAGAAGCTGATAAAGATGAGAAAGGAAATGCCGGTCGTACAGGAAGGACTCTTCATTCCGCTGCTGGAGGATCACGAAAAGGTCTTCGCATATGAAAGAAAGCTGAATGATGAAAGTCTCATCTGTATTAACAACTTCTTCTCTGAAGAAACTGAAATCAGTCTGCCGCTGCAGGATTACGAGATCATCCTCTCCAACTATCAGGAATCTGCTCTCAGTGACAACATGAAGCTGAGACCATATGAAACGATCATCGCCTGCAGAAAGCAGAACTGAGATCTGAGGCTTTGTATCAGACAGAAAGGATGATGAATCCTGTTGTCCGGTATGAACCGTATGAACAGCTATAGGCATTATGCTTACAGCTGTTTTTTGTTGGAGAATTGAATAACAACTCAGCTTCTTTAACTGAAAACATGACGATTCTTAAGATGAGTACATGTTTAGATAATCATTTGTAAAATATCAATACGGCAAAATATCGGAAATTTGCCGAAATGATACACAGAGTTGAATGTCCGGGGATTTTCGGGGAAGCTTTTCATGACTATGCCATTGATGAAAGATATTTCCGGGATAACACCAATGTTTATCTGAGGACAGTGAAGTGATGGTATCGGAAGAGTATCTCACGGAAGAATATATATCTTAAAATGCCGGTTATCAGAGCACAAAATGCAATTTTGTCAAAATGTGC
>CACXDM010000039.1 GCA_902766435.1 uncultured Erysipelotrichaceae bacterium
CAGACGGCACAACAGAGAATGTAAAGTCACTGGAAGGCGCGGAGTTTACCGTTCACTATCAGGAAGGGAACCGGACATGGGTGTTCCGTACATTAGAGAAAGACGGTTCTTACCGGATCAGATTCACGGATAAGGCATATTACGCAGGCGGTGACAGTCTGTATACGATGGACGGAAATATCGTCTTCCCGCTCGGTACGTATGAACTGCAGGAAACAGAAGCACCGGAGGGATATACTCTGAAGGGTTCCTATATCAATGACGCAGACGGAAAGACAATTGCCAAAGACGGAGAGAAGGCAGTCTTTAAAGTGGAAAAGGACGGAAACCACGGAACGGTCAGAGCCGGACAGAAATACACAAAGAGTGAAAAGCCTGTCTTCGGAGGCTTCCGTTTCGCCAAAAGAGATATTGAAACAGGAGACAGGGCGCAGGGTGATACCGATCTGGCCGGATCTTTTCAGGTCTTTAACCGGAATGATTACAGTGTGATCGTAAACGGAAAGGAATATGCCCCGGATGAGATGGTGCTGGAGTTCAGAACAGACAGGGAAGGAAACTATGAAACAGCAGAGGACTTCATGTCTTACGGCACATATGAAATCAAAGAGAAGGAAGCACCGAAGGGATATCATCTGAATGAAGAGAGTATCTTCTTTGAGATTACGGAAGACCATGAAATTGAAGAGACGGATCCGATTGAAAATGATGTCATGACCGGGAAGTTCTCTTTGACAAAGGCACTCGCGGATGAGGAGGATTCCGAATGGGCGGATCCCGAAGAGGGAATTGAATTCACTGCTGTTCTGAAACGGTACGTTAATCAATACGGATCCGTTGAGGAAGCCATCAAACATAAGGATGAATTTACGGAAAAGGAATATGCAGTTGTCAGGACAGACAAGGAAGGAAATGCTGTATCAGGAGAGCTTGCCTACGGGACATATCTGATTAAGCAGACGACAAAGACGGCCGAAGCAGGCGCTGTCGGTGATGCGGCGGAATTCGTTGTGGACGAGAATACGGAGAACACAACCATTCATTACAATCCGGTCAATAAGCCGATGAAGTACTATCTCAGACTGATCAAGGAGGACAGTGAAACCAATGCGAAGATCGTATTCAATTCAGCCTCATTTAAAATCAGAAACAAGGACACAGGTGAATATGTCACGATGCAGGTGGGATCGAAGAAATACGATACGTTCAAAACCGTATCTGACCATGCGGCGGACACAAAATTACCGAAAAAGACTTTCTATGCAGAAGAGGAAGAATCCGGTACTGTCGTCACACCGCTGCAGGTGACTGCCGGCACGTATCTTATTGAGGAAGCGGAAACACCATGGGGCTTTGTGAAGCTGACGAAACCGGTGGAGGTGACCGTTGCCTCATCCTCCATCTCTGCCGTGGAAGAAGGAAAGAACTACAAGGATGTCGAGATTAAGAATGACCGTGCTTACGGCATACTGAAGATTAAGAAAACAATCGAAGAATATGAAGCGGACACATCATTGATCGACAGACAGGATCTCAGCGGCGTCGCATTCACCCTTACCGCGGCGGAGGACATCATCGATCCGGTTACGGGCAGTGTTCTTTGTGAAGCGGGAAAACCATTCGGTACATATCATCCCGATAAGGACGGATCACTGGAGGTAAAGAATATCCCTCTCGGCAAATACACCCTGCAGGAAACAGAAGTGCCCGACGGACTGATCAGGAATGAGAAGATCTATGATGTTGTCTTTGAACAGAAAGATCAGGAAACACCGGAATATCCGGTATCCCTCGAAATCGAAAACAAATCCACAAAGGTCGAAATCACGAAACAGGACGTGACAGGGGACGGTGAGCTGGAAGGGGCTTCCCTTGTCGTAAAGGACAGCGCGGGTGAAACCGTGGATGAATGGGTATCCGGCACAAAGCCGCATTGCATCGAAGGTCTGAAGGCCGGAGAGGAATACACACTGACGGAGACAATCGCACCGGAAGGCTACGCGAAAGCCACGACTATTAATTTCAAAGTCAATGAAGACGGCAGTGTCACTCCTGTCAGGATGATTGATAAAGTCGTTTCATTTAAGAAGAGTGACGGCCTGGGCAATGAAGTGCCCGGAGCGCATGTGACGGTAACGGATGAAGATGGAAATGTGATTGATGATTTTGTCTCAACAGAGGAAGATCACATCATCAAGGGTGTTGAAGTTGGAAAGACATATACCTTCCATGAAGAAGGAGCGCCTGACGGCTATTACTACAGTGAGGACGCAAAGGTGACGATCACCGATGACGGACTGGACCAGTGTGTGGAAATGATTGACAACGCCATAGGATACAGGATCTTCAAGACCGATGATGACGGTAAGCCTGTTTCCGGTGTACAGCTGAAGCTGACTGACACAACATCGGAAAAGGTGATACGGGAATGGACAACAGATGAAAAGCCGGCTGAATTCGTAAAGGAACTCATTGCCGGACATCAGTATCTGCTTGAGGAAGAGGAATGGGTAAACGGTGTCCATTCCGCTGCAGCAATGACATTTACCGTACCGATGAAAGGCACGGCAGACTTTACAATTGTGAATATGTTTGACGCACTGAATGAGATCACCGTGTTGAAGACGGACAATCATGGTGTTCCGTGTCCGGGAGCGGATATGCAGATCATCGAAAAGGAAACAGGAGAAGTGGTGTATGAATTTACCTCAACAGATGATCCGAAGGGAACGGATATCTCAAAGTATGTCAAAGGAGATGTGACCTATATCCTGCGTGAATCGGAAGCGCCGTTCGGATTCGATGCGTTCTATGATCTCGAATTCAAAGCAGAAGGTACGAAAGAGAAAAAGCAGATCATCGTCGTAAACAACATGCGGAAACAATACTATGTGAATGTCATAAAGGCGGATGCCCAGGATCCCTCAAAGCATCTTAAGGGCGCTGAGATCACACTGTATACATCCGACGGCAGTGTCGCAAAAGACATTAACGGAAAGGACTGCGTCAGATCAACGGATGACAGAGGGACTGCGGTGTTCTGTATCGAGTTTAACGGTAAGGAAGGATATTACGCAAAGGAGACAAAGGCGCCTCAGGGATACAGGCTGAACAAGGAAACATATCCGGTTGTACTGAGTGAAAGCTATGACTTTGCGGCAGAAAACCCGATTGTGATCACAATCAATGACGAAGCTCTGCCGAAGATTGTACGGGTGGTTACGTCAGATCAGGGAATTGCGTTGTTTTTATCGCTGCTCTCCGTTTCACTTGCGGCAGCCGCACTGATTCTCAAGATTAAGAAGGAAACGAAAAAGGAATAACTCTCAATTGACGGGACGGGGCGTTTCGCCCCCTCTCCGTTCAGTTTGCCCGAACAGTTCCGAAAGTGAACATATTGACGTACGGAATATTGTACGTTAAATTGGCGCTGAGAGGTGACTGTCATGATTGCATTAAATTACTCACAATTCAGGGAAAACATGAAAATGTATTTGGATATGGTTACAGATGATTATGAGTCTCTGGTAATCACCAGAAAAGAAAATAAAAATGTGGTTATCCTGTCTGAAGAGACGTATAACAACTTAATTGAAAACATCTACGTGATGGGAAACAAATCCAATTATGACTGGCTGATGGAGTCGAAAGCACAGTTGGAAAAGGGAAAATTCGCAAGCCATTCTCTGCAAGAGGCGGATCATGAATAAGCTGTTTACGGAAAACGGCTGGGCAGACTATACATATTGGCAGAAGGAAGACAGAAAGACATTGAAACGGATCAATTATCTGATTGAAGATATTTCCAGAAACGGGAATAAAGGAACAGGCAAGCCGGAACCGTTAACCGGAAATCTGACGGGCTTCTGGAGCCGCCGGATCAATGATAAAGACAGGCTGATTTATAAGATTGACGCTGACAATATCTGTATTCTTTCGTGCCGGTTCCACAAATCTCCGGAAGGCAAGTTGTGATATCACATGTGATATGCTATTGTGAAAACGGAGGGTTTTTACGATGAAAACAGAAAACGGATTACATATAACCAAACCGTTCATGTCCGGCAGAAGCCAGGTAGTACGGATCCCTTCTGAATATCATCTTGATGAAAAGGAAGTGTATATTAACCGTATCGGTCCGGCTATTGTGATCACACCCAAAGAGAAGATTGAGAGCTTATTCTTCTCCGGACTTGAGATGATTACAGATGATTTTATGGAAGAAGGAAGGCCGTTGGAAACAAAGAACAAAAGGACAGATCTGTAATGATGTACATGCTTGATACAAATATTCTGATTTTTGTGCTGCGGCATCCCCGTTCAAAGTGTGCAAAGATAATCGCGGGGCATTTGGGACATGATATCTGCATTTCCGTTATCACATATGCGGAGCTGGAGTTCGGAATCCAAAACAGTTCAAACCCGGCAAGAAACAGAGAAGCAGTCCAAAGAGTCCTTGCCGGTATTCCGATTGTTGACTTCGGGCAGGATGCGGCGCTTCATTTTGGCAGTATACTTGCGGATCTTCGTAAGCGGCATCTTGACGGCGGAAATCAGGACAGAGATAAAATGATTGCGGCTCACGCACGATCGCTCGGCTATACGGTTGTAACGCATAACCGTAAGGATTTTGAGATGGTCAATGGAATTAAGCTCACCGACTGGGTTTCGGACGGAGACCTGAAGTGAGAATACCGATCATCAAAACGGCACAAGGAATCAGATAAGGGAAATGAAAAAACTCCGCTTTGCGTTGAATATGCACAGTGGAGTTTCTTTCCTGTATGGATGTGATGATATCTCTGTTTCTCAGAATGACAGAGCAATGCATGACCTTAGGAGTTGTTTATTTCAGAGTGACCGGATTCTGTTTCTGCTGCCTCTGAGAGATGAGCGGGCGGAAGCAGATTCCATTTCTTCCGTTCCTCTTCGATCAGTTTTCCGGTATGGAAAGCGGACATTTCACTTTCACCGACAGAGGATTCATCTGCATAAAAGTCAAACGCATTCTGCTTTTCTTCCAGTATTTCAATGATTCTTTCATCAATACTGCCGGCTGAAAGCAGACGGTAACAGAATACATGATTCAGCTGTCCCATCCTGTATACCCGGGAGAGTGCCTGATTTTCCAATGAGGGCTTGATCTGCGGTTCGCAGAAGATGACAACACTGGCAGCCTGTATATTCTGTCCGATTCCGCCGGAAGTAACCTGCAGAATCAGATAATGAAGGTCTGGATCATCCGAGAACTGTTCAATGATTTCAAGACGCTTTTCGGGCGGGACGGAACCTGTGATGGGAATGGGGCAGTCGTCCTTCAGCATTTCATATACAGTCGCGATTGTATCAAGAAACTGAGAGAAGATAACGGTTTTGCGTCCGTCCTCTTTTGCCTGTATACAGAGCTCAAGAAGTCTTGCGGCTTTCATCGATTCAAGTGCGTTCCAGGAAACACGGCGCATTGCCATGAAGTTTCCTTCTGCCACTGTTTTGAGGTAGGCTGCGATTTCGCTTTCGGTCATATCCGTCCAGGCGTCAAACCGGCTCAGCTCAGGCAGCTCCTGCAGTACATCTTCACGCTTCCGCCGCAGATATACGGGCGCGATCTTCAGGCGGAACGGCTCCGCTTCATTCAGAAAGAGAATATTCCGGATTTCTTCACCCGTTTCAGGACTCAGACAGCTGATCAGATAACACAGTTCTCCCGGCCGGTTTTCCAGCGGGGTTCCCGTCATATAGCAGATACGGTCTGCTTTTGACGCAAGACGGAGGAGCGCCTGTGTCCGCTTCGCTTCGGGATTTTTGACATAATGCGCTTCATCTGCGGTAAGCAGATCAATATGAAGATCTTCCGGAAGAGTAAGCCGGAGGAGTGTTTCGTAATTGGTTACGGCATAGCCGCCGTTCTTTACCCATTCATCAAACTGCTTCTGGGGGTTTTTTCGGATCAGGACAGGCTCGAAGCAGGAAAAGCGTCTGAGTTCCTTCTGCCATCCGGCAATGATTCCGAGCGGACAGACAGTGAGGAAATGTGTTTTTCCTTCTTTTTTCAGATGGACGGCAGCCGCAATGGCTTCAACAGTTTTACCAAGCCCCATCTCATCCGCAAGCAGAGTTTTTTTGCGGACAATGATGAATTTTGCGCCGAATTCCTGGTAATGACGAAGAACGGCATGGAGGCCTGCCGTATTCAGTGAAAGACTGCTGACCTCCGCGGCGATCTGATCGGGAACGGTATCGGTACCCGGTGATGGGGTACAGGATTCCAGTGCGGCAAAATAGGCAGGCGCATTATGGCGGAAATCAGCTTCGGCTTCTTCAGCGGAAAGATTCTCTTCTTCAATTTTATGGTTCAGGATTCTTTCGAGCTCCGGCTGAATTTCCTCGGCTGTGACCGTGACTGCATCGGCTGCTTCCGTAATCTGTTTTTTTGTTTTGGAAAGTGTGAAGAACCATTTCAGGGCAGAACCTGCTTTACTCAGGATCTGCCTGTTTTCAGCGAGTCTGCGGTAATGGGATTCATACAGATCAGATGCTTTTCTGCCGTCACTTTCCAGATGCATTTTCATCCGTATGGCATTCAGAAGTCTTGTTTCCCGCGGACCGATCTGATCGGCGGTTATTCTTACGGGAAGGGAAATACTGATGGAGCGGACAATATAGTTCAGATTCTTCATGATCTTTGCGGCGGTATCCGGTCCGATGCCGTTGATATCGATCAGTGTTTTTTCGCTTGTGTTATACAGATCGCCGACTGTAAGAATACCGTTTTCCTTCAGCAGCGGTATCCGTAAGCCGGAAGAGACAGATGAGATCTTTTCGATATCCATCTCCGCAAGTATCTGTTCAATCTGATCAAGATGATAATTCTGCAGGGCATAGTCCAGTTCCGCTTCGGTTTTCTCCGTAATCTTTGCGGCAGAGGAAAGACGGCTGAGAAGCATTCCCGCCAGTTTTTCCGATTCACGTATTTCCCGGTAATCTTTTTTCACAGCTCTATTATACA
>CACXDM010000040.1 GCA_902766435.1 uncultured Erysipelotrichaceae bacterium
CCGGGTCAGGTAAGATATTTTCTGCCTCAGCTGGGTATTAGCCGTATCAATATTCAGACGGAAGTCTTTGGCACCGCAGGTGCCTTGGAAGCCCCGTCTATAATGCAAAGCATTTAGGCGGGGAGGTTCACGCCACCGGTTCACTCCATGATGAAACCGGAGCCGTGAAAAACTGGTGGTCCGGGACGGTGCGGGCAAAGTTCCATGAGCTGGAAGCTTTGTTTGATGCCCAATACAGCCGTTTCCCGATCGCTGACGGATTATATCAGGATTTCAACGGCGACATGCAGAAGGCAATGGCAGATTACGCAGGCATCTCCGTGATTCTGGATATCGCCGGCAGTGACCCGGTACCCGGAAGAAAATACTCGAAACGATTACGTCTGATGTGTTTGCGGGCGTGATCGACTGGGCACATCTTGAAGAGATGTATACCGGTGATTTTGCGGAATCGCATCCATGGTTCACATGCCGTGTCAATGCTCTGATCAGCAGTCTGAACTGCTTCTATGAGCTGTATAATATAAAGGAAGGCGATGCGATGTATACCGCTCCGGAAGCACGTCCGTACCTTTGGTAATGATCAGAAAGAAAGTGTAAGAGATATAACAATGAAACAGCCGGAAATTAAGACAGCATTAATTGACACAAAGAACATTATGACAAAGTCCAATACGCCTCTTGGCGGGTATTCGGTAAATCCCTATGTGGGGTGTCCTCACGCATGTAAATACTGCTATGCGTCATTCATGAAGCGGTTTACCGGACATACGGAAGAGTGGGGGACATTCATGGATGTCAAGACCTGGCCGAAGATCAAAAATCCCCGCAAGTATGAAGGACAGAAGGTCATCATCGGCACCGTAACAGACGGATATAATCCGCTTGAGGAAACATACGGCAATACAAGAAGGATACTTGAGGAACTGAAGGAGAGCGGAGCGGATATCACAATCTGCACAAAATCAGATCTTGTTCTGAGAGATCTGGACCTGCTCAGGGAGATTGACCGTCACAACCGTCTGACGGTATCCTGGTCGGTCAATACACTGGATGAAACGTTTAAAGATGACATGGATGCGGCAGTCAGTATCGAACGCAGACTGGCAGCGATGAAACAGGTATATGATGCGGGCATCCGTACAATCTGTTTTATATCTCCGGTATTCCCGGGTCTTACGGATATTGAAGCGATCTTTGAAAGGGCAAGGAATCAATGTGATCTGATCTGGCTGGAGAATCTGAATCTCAGAGGCGGATTCAAAAAGACAATCATGGATTATATCGCTGAGAAGCACCCTGATCTCATTCCTCAGTATGATGAGATCTACAACAAAAAGAACCGCTCTTATTTCGCGGCTCTTGAAAAGAAAGCGGAAGAAATGGCATTGAATAACGGATGCCGTTTCGTTGACAATGAAACACCCTACGAACGAGCGCCGAAAGGACATCCGACAATCGTCAACTATTTCTACCATGAGGAAGTGAAGGGTTCTAACAACACCGGCAGAAGAAACCGGAAGGTATCACAGATTACTTCAGACTGACCGGGGTTTCAGTTTGTCATTCACTTCATTGAGTGTTTTGACCAGTGATTTTCTTGTCGGATACATCTGCGGCCATTCTTTCATCAATACTGCGAACCGTTCCTTTCCCGGTTCGGTTTCAGTCAGATATTCGAGATACTGCTTCATTTCCGTATACAAAGAGGCACAGGGATGACGCAGAATCAGATGATCCAGATATTTTCCGTAGATTTCCGTATATTCATCCGGATACAGCTTTTGAAGAATATAACGGTATGTGTCGGCAGTACCGATGGAATACTCCGGAAGTATTTTTATCAGCTGATCATAAAGCTGATCTTCAAAATACAGTGTAGGCTTCAGCAGTTTGTGCCTGCTGCAGATCTGTTCCCTGTAATTCTTCCATTCCTCTTCCGTACACAGACTGCGGAGTGCTTTGACTTCTTCATATCTGTCTTTATTGTAAGTGAGGATCAATTCTGACAGATATTTTTTTTCATTTTCCGTATCACCGTGGTCATGGTAAATGTCCCTGAGTCTCTCACAGGAAGATACCTTTTTCCATTCGATTTTGTGTTTTTTAAGATTCTCTTTCAGCAGTGAGATCAGTTCCTCTGTGTTTCCGCTTTTTTCCGCTCTGTTCATCAGATATTCTCTGACCGGGTCCAGATCCCGGTGCGCCGCAATCCACTGCTGCAGTTCATCTTCCGGCAGATGCAGTTTTTCGAGATACTCCTGCCAGTCACTCAGGAGCGTTTCAATTTCATAATCACTGAGATCGGGCTGATTCAGACGTTTTCTGGTTTTCTCGAGAAGCGGAAGGACATATTTTTCATCATCGAAAAAGTGAGTCATGGCATATTCTGCATCATCCTGGAGAATCATGTCATCATTATTTTCAAGCAGTGCCGCAAACCATCCGTACATGTCATCTTTCTCGGAAGGGGATGCTTCGGCAATGATCTCTTCCCAATAGCCGAGGATCAGATTACCGAGTTCACTGTGTTCTCCTGAAGAACCGTCCATTTCCACTGTATTGACAACATCGAACGCTCCCTTCAGGGCATTAAAGGCAGACATATATTCACCGCGGCGGATCATAGGCTGAACATAAGCGTTTACCAGATCCGTAAACCGTTCGACATATTCTTCACCGTCATTCCATCCGACAAAGCCGTATCCGTCACCGACTTCCAATGCAATGTCCTGCAGGCTCCTTTTGAAGGAACGGATTTCCGAAACACTGACCGGTGTAATGCGGTGCTTCTGAAAGAAGAAAGAACGGAGATCGTAATCCTTGTTCAGAATCGCTTCAAGTTCTTTACGCAGCGTATCCGCATCCATCCGGTCAAGAATATCCGACAGGGACTCCTGACTGCTTTCTTCTGTAATGCCGACACTGGTCTCCGGGTTTTCCAGTTTGAACATAACGGCAGCCATATGCTTGCAGTTTTCACCGCCTTCGGCATAAGGACAGCTGCAGTACATATGGGGTATTCCGCCGTCAATACTGATTTCCACTTCATAGTCTTCCGATCCGTGAACAACCGCTTCCCAGCCGTTTTCCGTTTCCCTCAGATCTTCAACAGCGCCGTCATAATAGTATTCTTCTCCTCTGCCGAGGATGTGCGGGCTGAAATACTGCTTCCAGTTTCTGATTTTCATGATGACACCTTCGTTTATTCAAATACATTCAGGTATACGCTTTCAATCGTATCATACAGGATCAGATCATGATGATTCAGATAGTTGTCCCTGAACCAGTCATACATCTTTTCTTCTTCCTCCGGGGAACACTGATAATAAATGGCAAGCCAGAGACTTTCGATTACCGCACCGATATCCCCGTATTCACCGTCTGTCCCATCCATCTCAGTGGAACAGATCAGCCGGAATGCTTCATTCACCGTATGGAAGGCAGCGGTGTTTTTCTTCTGATCAAGCAGAGGCCTGACATTTTCATAGAGGCAGTCGGTAAACGCTGCGGCATATGCATGGGCGTGAGTACTGTCAATATACCCGAAACGGTCACTGTATTTGTCTTTGATTTCCTCCAGTTCGTTTCTGAGCTTTGCCGGATACCGGCTGAGGGAAGCTTCACTTCCAAAGCTGCGGAGGAAGAATTCCTTCCTGAGCGTATCTTCATTCAGCCAGGCGCAGAATTCTCTGCGGAGAGTGTTTTCGTCAAGTCCGGAAACAATTTCCTCCACGGATACAGGATGAGTATTTTCCGTAATTACAGCATCGGCTGCGGCGGAAAGAACAGCGGACATATGGGGACAATAGCTTCCGTCAGAGGCAGAAGGGCAGCTGCAGTCCATATTCTCAACAACATCTCCCTTCATGCAGATATCCACTTCATAATCATTCTGATCGTGGACAACAGCCGACCAGCCGAACCTGGTCTTTTTCAGATCCCGGACGATCTTACTGTCATAAGCGGGAACAGTGCCGGCGGCAGGAAAATGCGGGATCATTTCATTCCGTAATGTCATTATCATTACCTCCCTGCTTCCATTCTTCACTTTATGCTCTTTTGATATGTTCTTATATAGGGACACATTGATGAATGAATCATCTCTGTCACTTTTTTTGTACTGAATAAATGGAATTAATAAGAGTGAGGAGGATGTTTATCATGAAGGAAACATTAAAAAAGATCATGTCAGTTCTGGCAGTTGTGTCACTGACAGCCTGCGGTTCTTCAGCCGCTTCAGAAAAAAAGGAGTCCTCGGTAAAAGAAAACACGGAAGCTGTTTCGGAAAATGCAGAAGAAGAAACAAAAGAAGCGGCTCCTGAATCCGAAAAGACATCTGAAACAAAAGAGGTTGTCTTCGAGGAATTCACTCCAATCGACAACGATGAGGTCAGCGTAACGGTAAAGGAACTGAAGCCCGGCAGTGTCTGGGGTTATGTTGTTAAGGTTGTCCTGGAAAACAAGTCGGCAGACAAGACGTATATGTTTTCGGCGCCATCGACATCCGTAAACGGTGTCGAAGCAGAAAGTATGTTTGCGACAGAGGTGGCTCCGGGAAAGAAATCCAATGATGAGATTACGCTTGCGGACAACGCGCTGAAAAACAACGGAATCACGGATTTCACGGATATCGAAATCAGTATGAGGATTTATGATTCCAATGACTGGGCTGCTGATCCGGCTGCGGAAGAAAGCTTCCATATTTATCCGTTCGGTGAAGAGAACGCGCAGACTTTTGTCAGGGAGGATCAGGATACGGATCACGTGATTGCGGATAATGATTACATCAGGGCAGTTGTGACGGGTTATGAGCCTGACGGAATCTTCGGTTACACGGTAAATCTGTATCTGGAAAACAAGACGGACTCCACAGCAATGTTTGCGGTTGAAAATGCGTCGGTTAACGGTTATATGGCAGATCCGTTTTATGCCACATCTGTCGGTCCGGGAAAATGCAAATTCTCATCCATTTCCTGGATGAAGAAAACACTGGAAGAAAATGACATTACGGAAGTGGAAACTTTGGAATTCACATTCAGGGCATATAATTATTCTGACTGGTCGGCAGGCAGCTACTTTGAGGAAACTGTCACACTGAATCCTTAAGCGGAACCGGGACATATCACTGAGACTGAACAGCTGATGGTTATTGACCTCAGCTGTTTTTTGCGGAATATATACCGGATTGTCAGTACACTGCGTTAAAATATCTTCAGCAGGCAAAAGGAATGATTATGCCGCAGAGTATAAAGGTTAACGGAATATGCTGAATCTCAAATATCTTGAAACATTCATCAGAGTCACTGAAGCCGGTTCGTTTCATAAAGCGGCGGATCTGATGTATATCACACCGTCAGCCGTCATCAAACAGGTGAAGATGCTGGAGGATGAAGTCGGCGCGGAACTGTTCCGCCGTTCCCCCAGAGGACTGTCTCTCACAAAGAACGGTGAGTCACTGTATCAGGACGGAAAGATCCTTCTTGATGCGGCGGAGAATTCACTGCGGAGGGCAAGAGAAGTTTCCGCAGACAATGATTTTGTCTTACGTGTGGGAACTTCTCCCATTACACCTGCGGATCTGGTGGCCGGCTTATGGGAAAAGGTATACAGCGAATGGCCGCAGCTGAAGATACAGATCGTACCTTTTCAGAATGGGGGAAGGGAAGTGAATGAGATTTTTCTGAATTTCGGCAGGGACATTGATATTCTCTGCGGTGTGGTTGATCCCGTGCATCTGAAATACCGTCACTGCAGCGGTATTCCTCTGGAAACATATAAGGTGAATATTGCAGTACCCTTATCCCATCCCTTCGCAAGAGAATCCTCCGTGACACTCAGTCAGCTCAGAGGTGAGGAGATGATGCTGCTGAGTGAAGGAAAGATGGAAGTAATGGACCGGATCAGGAAAGATCTGAAGGAGAAGGA
>CACXDM010000041.1 GCA_902766435.1 uncultured Erysipelotrichaceae bacterium
CGTAGAGGAAAAGGAACCGGGACACGTCGGAGCGGATCTTGTGGTGGGTTCTTTAATGAAGAACCTGGGCGGCGGCATTGCCTCCACCGGCGGCTATATTGCCGGCAGGAAGGATCTGATCGCGATGACGGCAGACAGACTGACCGCTCCCGGGGTAGGCAAGGAACTCGGGGCCAACTTCAACCAGAACAATTCCTTCTTCAAGGGAATCTTCATGGCGCCTTCCGCCGTCAAATCCGCCCTTAAGACAGCCGTATTCACATCATGGATGCTGGAAAAGCTCGGCTATCAGAACGTTTCTCCCAGATATGACGAATACCGGACGGACATCATTCAGACAGTTGAACTGGGAACAAAGGAAAGCCTTGTGGCGTTTACCCAGGGACTGCAGGAATCCTCACCGATTGATTCGTATGTCAAGGTACTGCCGGCACCGATGCCGGGATATCCGTTTGATGAAGTCATGGCATGCGGTTCCTTCACCCAGGGAAGTACGATTGAACTCAGCGCCGACGCTCCGGTGATTCCCCCGTATACACTGTATATGCAGGGCGGTCTCTCCTTTGAGTACGGTAAGCTTTCGGTTCTTCTTGCCCTTTCCAAAGCAAAACGGGAAGCCTAGCAGCTGCCCGTCTGTCCTCCGTCTATACGGATGATGGTATTGTTGATATATTCCGCTTCATCACTGATCAGGAATTTAATGAGTGCGGCGACCTCCTCAGGTCTGCCGTACCTTTTTTTCAGGATCTTTTCCTGTTCCTCCTTCAGGAATTCCTCATCATACCCTTCCAGCTCCTTCTCTGTTCCGATAAAACCGGGAGCGACGGCATTAACATTGACATAAGGCGCAAACTGCACTGCCAGGTTATGGGTCAGTGAATTCAGCGCTGCCTTGGAGGCGTCATAGTCAAAGCACATCGGGTAGTAGGTATTGATGCCGTTGGTGGAAGAAATATTGATAATTCTTCCGTACTCCGCTTCCTTCATATGCCGGTATACCCTTTTCGCGCAGTTGTAGGCGCCGACAACATTCACATCGAGTATTCTTCTGAATGTCTCCGCATCCTTCAGATGAAAGAGATCGGGACTGTCAATGGCTGCGTTGTTGATGAGGATATCGGCTCCGCCGAGTTCCTCTTCAATCTGCGTGACCATTCTGTCCACTTCTTCCTCCGAAGAGACATCTGCCTGTATGGCAAGACACTTTACATGAAACTGATTCCTGATCTTTTCACACAGCTGCTCTGCCGCATCCTTTGATGTGTGATAATTGATGACGATGTCATATCCGCTTTCCGCCAGTTTCAGGGCAGTGGCTTTTCCGATTCCCCCGGCAGCGCCGGTAATCAGTACTGTTCTGTTCTTCATCATAAAAAAGGACTTGTATTAAGCCCTTCCCGAATACTTACCGTCTGCCGTGCTGACAGCGATGATTTCACCCTGGTCGATGAACTGAGGAACTCTCAGTGTGAGACCTGTATCAGTGACGGCGTCCTTTGTCTGTGTGGACGGAGCGCCCTTGATTGCCGGTGCTGTTTCAACGACTGTCAGGTTGACTGTTGCCGGTACGGAAACTGTCAGAACCTGTCCTTCAAACAGCATCAGGGATACTTCCAGATTCTCTGTGATGTAGTACTTGTTGTCGCCGACCTGTTCTTCACTCAGCTCATACATCTCAAATGTATTCATATCCATGAAGGAATACATGCCGTCTGCCGCATAGGAGAAGTTAACGATCTTCTTCTCGATCGGAGCAGCTTCGAACTTCGTGGATGCGTTGAAGTTTCTTTCCTGTGTGGAACCTGTCTTGAGGTTCTTCATCTTTGTCTTCAGGATGGCTGCGCCTTTGCCCGGCTTAACATGCTGGAACTCAATGACCTGCCACGGATCACCGTCTACGAGTACTGTAAGTCCTGTTCTGAAATCGCCTGCTTCAATAGCCATAATAGATTACCACCTTTTTTTACATCGATTATTCTATCAAATTCCTGCCGATAAGGAAACGTTAATCTTACACTCAGAATAATGAAGCTTTTTCTTCGGCATGTCCTTTGATGTATTTACTCCATTTGATATAGCCGTAAGTCGTATTTGTAAAATATCCCAGTTTGAGAACGAGAAGAACATACTGTCCTGCCAGGATATTCATGACCGCCTCAAGCGCCGCACAGATATACCATGCGATCCACTGTTCCCGTAAGCGGAAGAAGATAAACAGTCCGTTGGCAATGCCCACTGCCGAAGCGCAGGCATCAAGATAGATGATCAGCACCTCAAGATTCCGGTTTCCGCCGAAGAAGTCCGTACGGATATCCAGTCCGCTCAGGAAATAGCCGACCACCACTGTCCATAATGCGATACCGGCAATGACGAGTACTTCCTGATATCCCTTCAGTCTTCTGACGACGGTCAGTTCATCCTCTTCATCATCCTTATGCTTTGTCCAGTTGATATAGCTGATGATGTCAATCGGCAGCCAGAACAGCAGTGTGACCAGCATTGTCGCAAACCGGTACATGAGAACAAGACAGATCACAATCTCCGTAATCTCGACCGCAACGGATACGAGGAAGTTGTATCTGGACTGCTTGGAGATCAGCAGCTCACAAAGAATATTCAGGAATGTATCCAGCAGATACAGCAGCATGATCCAGATTCCGTTGACTCCGTTTGCGCTCTCCTCCGGAAAGATCACCGATACAATCGTTGCCAGCACCATGATTGACATGAACCAGCATTTCTCATAAGTCGTAAAGAATTTCCCGTAAAGGATCATGACCGAAAGAGATACCGAAAGAATCAGTAATGCGTTTGCGGCATTGAATACCGGCATCAGCTCCTCTGCCATTACTTGTCTGTAGGTATTGTTTACTTCATCCGGTGAAGGATCCTGATGATCGAAGAACAGTTTCACTCCGGCATTGTTTTCGTATTGATATGCCGTGATTGTCTCATTTTCCAGATTGACATATTCCTCATACGGATACGTAATTACCATTTTCTGATCATCTGCGGTATAGATTACATCACATACGGTGCTGTCTTCATCGTAGTCCTCCGCCTCAGTGTCCCGTGTCATTTCCACCGTACCGAGATACGAGAGATCACCCGGATTCCCGTGAAGCCTTCCGGTTCCGATGATATAGCTGAACAATGATCCGGCAAGCAGGAGAACAAGAACACAGATCTCCATCATTCTGACTTTCCGGTTCGGCTCAATATAACCCCTGATTTTATCCCACATATATAAAAAGCCTTTCTAATGATGTCTTCCCTTCAGACACACGCTGTATAATATATCACAATTTTCCGCTTTCCTGCCTTCAAAGACCGCTGTCCTCCCCCTGATTCCACAGCATCAACAAACCGGATTTCCTTACTGATTCGGTAATCCGGCCATTGTCTTATTCCGCTTTTTCAAACAGTCCCAGTTGTTCACAGGCATACCATATGCCGTCATCATCAACATCCTTTGTGATGAAATCCGCCTTTGCCTTGATCTCATCACAGGCATTTCCCATTGCGACACAGGTCCACTCATCGATAAACATCGAAAGATCATTCTTCGCATCCCCGAATACGATGACATCCTTCACATCACCGTTAAAGTGTTCGAGGATCTTCTTAATTCCGTATGCCTTGTCACAGGGTTCAACGAACAGGTATTCCTTATGGAAACGGCACCAGGGTAGTTCCTTCAGTGTCTCCAGTTTTTCTTCTTCCGGCGCAAAGCACGCAACATATGCCTTATACAGCACTGCATAGTTACGGGGATCCAGGCCTTCCACAGCCTGAGTCTTCATATACACATCATGTGTAAATTCATAGAATCTTTCATCCGGTGCGAAGCGGGTATCGCTGTTGTAGGGCTGAATTGCCCAGATATATCCTTTTTCCTTACATTCATCAATCAGGGCAATGACCTTGTCTCTGTCCAGCGGTGTTATACCGAGCAAAGCGTCATTGATCGTTACACCGAAGCCGCCGTCGGACACCATGTTGTGAAAGCCGAGTTCCTGCATGATATCCACGGCAAGAGCCTGGGCTCTTCCGGTGCATACGGCAAGGAAGTGTCCTGCCTCCTCCAGTTTCTTCAGTGCTTCCTTCGTGGATTCGGGAATATAAGTATTGCCGTAGCCGCCGGCTGCCAGTGTTCCGTCGATATCGAAAAACAGATACTTCTTTTTCATGATGTCCTCCTGACTTACTGCTGTGTATCTTTTCCTTTTGTATTTAATCCGTAGTAGTTCGGGTTTGACATGCACTGAATGCGGCAGTGACCGAAGTCACCGGTACATTCACATAACTCTCCCCGCTGATGTTCTCTGATCAAGCTTCTGATACTGAGGATGACCGCCAGAGAAAGTAAAATCACAATAAATACCGTTCCCGCGCTGCTGTGCTTACGGATCATCTCCCTGATGATCACAAATACCAGTCCCCCGCCAACCGATAAAGCACAGATGTTGAAAAACCACCAGCAGATCTGATCCAGAATATGTCTTGCCTTCTGTATGAACTGCCAGAATCTGTTTTCACTGTGTTCGGGACCGATAAAGCTCAGAATCATGATCAGTACCGCAGAGAACACCATCGACATGATGATATGGATTTCCATT
The DNA here is from genome assembly GCA_902766435.1 of uncultured Erysipelotrichaceae bacterium. Taxonomy (GTDB): domain Bacteria; phylum Bacillota_I; class Bacilli_A; order Erysipelotrichales; family Erysipelotrichaceae; genus Bulleidia. Next base: position 4,620 of record CACXDM010000041.1, read on the forward strand.
ACATTCACACTTTCCGTTTAATACAGAATCTTATGCAGGTATCTTACCGGAACTTCCTTTGTCAGCCATACGCCGTTGGCGGAAAGAAAGAACCGATACCCGTCACGGTACATTTCACCTGCCATTACAGTATACACGACAGGTTTTCCATGGCGCTGACCGACCTTTACGGCTGTTTCCGTATCTTTCGAGAGATGGACATACAGTCTGCTTTTGGGAATCAGTCCCTGTTTTTCAATCGAACCGGTATACTTCTCACCCGTACCGTGATACAGCTCTTCGGGCGGTTCTGCTTCCTTAAGCTCAACATCCACCGGAATGGAATGCCCCTGGTTGGCGCGTATCTTAGTATGATCCTCATTGAAGGAATACCGCTGCTTCTCATCCGTACGGACAATCTCCTCCAGTAATTCCCTTGTCAGAGGATGTGTTTTATTCACACCTTCAATCAGCTGATTCACATCTGCCCAGCCGTGTTCATCCAGTGTAATGCCGATGACTTCCGGCTGATGACGGAGGATCAGACTGATGTATTTACTTGTGTTCTTCACTGACATGGTTCTTTTCCTTTACCCGTTCATAGGATTTCTCAAGGATATCGAGATTCTCCGGACAGGATTCCCATGAGATTTCTTTTGAAAGCAGCGTACGCAGATAATCCTCATGTACTTCAGACAATGAAGGATTCTTGACTGCCGCATTATTCAGAATCATTTCAATATCAATCACAAGATTACTGATGAAATATCCCCGGTATTCCCCTTCATCCAGATCTGAGATATCCACAGGTTTCTTTGGTGCAGATGCAATGCGGTCATCTATTTCCTTAAAGAAGAGATCCTTGTTTTCGATATACAGCTTTGCGCCTTCCTCCTCTTTGCCTGTCATATCATACATGGCAAGCTTTGCGGCAAAGTCGGACATCGGTGTTTCCTCATAATCGTCTGCGGCAGCGCTCATCAGGGAAAACAGATCCTTCTTTGAATCAATTATCTTCTTCGGATTCAGTACCGGTGTCTTATTCTTCTTTTCCTCTTTCAGTCTTTCCGCAACGGCATTTCCGTATTTCTTTGCGTCCAGTCTGTATCTGCCGTTCGGCATCAGTGTATAGCAGTCCGAAAGGATATCCGTCATATGCGTATAGGCATCCTCTTTACCGATTCGTTTAACAAGCATGTCATACAGCTTACGCACATCCTTCGGCTTGTTTCTCTTCAGTTCTTCGTCCAGTTCCTTACGGACAGTTGTTTCAGATACTTTTTCCATTTATTTACCTTTTTTCAGTGAACGGTACTGCCATGATGCATCCGTTTCATCCGGGTATACTTCCCATGTATCTTTTGTTGGAGGTTCGGGACTTGCCTGACGGACTTCATCCTTCATATAGGCATACTTTCCGAGGAAGCTTCTGTCCTGTTCCTTCGTTAAGGGAGGTCTTGTGTTTGTCGGCTGCATGTCATCAATCCAGCCGGCATGGTATTCATTCTTTGTCGTACGCTGCCAGTTTCCGGCAAGGATACGCCATTCCCCGTTCATTTTCACATGTGTCCCGGGCACCATGCCCAGTGACAGGATCGCCATCGGTGTCTCTCTGAATTTGGATAATCCTTCTATACCCAGTGACCAGAACACCGCTCTTGCGGCAGTGCAGTCATCATTGACTTCAATGACCGGTGTCGTTAACGGATGAATCAGCATATTCCCTTCCAGAGAATCCACAACGGGCTTCATCCGGAAAGCGATTTCCCCTTCCTTGTCAAACGAAGGATGTTCCATGGCCTTCAGTTCCTTACGGGGCTGGCCGATATGCTGATCATCATGAAATATCGCAGCTCTTCCTCTGAGATTCTTTACTTCCCATATGGAAATCAGCTTTTCGATCTTCTTTTCAGCTTCAAGGAATTCCTCTTCACTGAGAAGATCAATATCTTCCAACGTTACTCTCATATCCGTCACCTTGTCTTGTCATTCCTTAACATCCAGTAACGGTCTTCTTCTCTGTCCGTATCATACGGATACGGAGCTGCAGGAATACCATAACGGATTGCTTTGGCATGATACGGATTATGATATGTCGTCGGCTTAGACATCGGATGCATTGCCGTATTGGGACGGTTAATCAAAGAAGAATCATCCACCCATCCCTGATGATAATCACACTTGATTACAGTGAAGTAATGAAGACGGTGAATCTTCCACTCATCATTGATATAGGTAAAGTCAACCGCAAAGTCTCCCCATACCCATAAAGCCTGAGGATCTTCACCTTCTCTCAGTACCGAAGCAGCTCCCGGTGACCACCATACAGCTCTTGCGCTCATACAGTCATCCGCCACTTCAATAATCGGTGTCGTTAACTGAAGGTCAATCATCTCACCCGGTTTAATCTCTTTACCGAGGAGATATTCAATACCGGCTTCCACTGCCTCCTTACCCTCAAATACACCTTCATCCGCATACTCCAGTGATACATCTTCCATTTCCAAAGCAAAATACTTTAATACTTCATCCTTCTGCCGGAAATTCACTGCTGCAATCATTCTTCCCATCGTATTCTGAATCTCCGTATAGGCATCCAGTTTATTGATCTTCAGCAGTAATGCTTTCTTTCTCTC
>CACXDM010000042.1 GCA_902766435.1 uncultured Erysipelotrichaceae bacterium
CGGAACAGCGCGCTGACAGTAATTGCAGTTCTCATAACCGAACAGCAGCAGACCCGTCCCTTTTTCCTGAAACAGACGCATCGCTTCACCCCACGTCACTTCACGGAACTCGGCTGCCGGCTGCTGAACCCAGATATAGCCTTTCATCTCATTCAGCGTATATTCAAGTTCGACAACGTTATAACCGGAATCAGCAGGTGCGGATGAATCAGGTGTTATTTCAGAACTCTGCGCAGCAGATGATCCTGACGAAGCGGATGAATCAGGTTTTATTTCCGAGCTCTGCGCGGCAGATGATCCTTTCGCACAGCCTGTCAGCAGAAGGACAGCCATCAGAGCACAAACTGTTTTTTTCATTTCATACCTCTTTCCCAGATGCGAAGAGTATAACACCGATTCAGCTGTCAGTCTAATTTACGAACTTTTGTGCTGCTGTAAAATGAGTCAATCTTTTCTCTTGTCGCAAGTCCCTTCGAATATGCGGTGGCCGTACCGCAGCACGCTCCGAAACGGAAGCTGTCAACAGCATCCCTTGTACGAAGATAATTCATGATGAAACCGGCCACCATGGAATCGCCTGTACCGACTGTATTGACCGTCTTGTCCTGATGAACAAGCTCACATTCATAACTGCCGTCTTCAAACACGAGCATTGCCTTCTTCTTATCCAGAACAACAAGTACATGTTCCGCGCCCATCTCATGAAGCTTACGGGCATTTTTCAGAACATCCCCTTCCGGATCAGCATCATCACCGAGGATTGCGCCAAGCTCAGCCGGTGTTGTCTTGATCATGAACGGCTTCCATTCCAGCATGTCACGGGAAATCTCGGCATTTGAATCGAGAATCACCTTCACGCCTTCGCCGATCATGTTCTGCATCATTTTTTCCGCATCATCAATCAGATACTCCTGTGTAATGCCTGCATAGACAAAGTAATCACCCTTTCCGAGACGTTCCGTCTTCTGGATCAGATTCTTCATGTCCTTATCGGTAATATACGGTCCTGTCGCATTGAGTTCGGCAGGCATTTCGCCCATGCATTTCACATTCACTCTTGTATGACCGTTGATATAGGTGAAATTAGGTCTGATTTCCTCATACTTGGCAAGCAGGCTGATATAGAAATCCTTGGTAAAGCCGCCGACAAATCCGAGCGCGCGCGTCGGAATGCCGAGATTGTTGAGGACGATGGAAACGTTGATTCCCTTTCCGCCGGCTTCATAGTATTCCAGCTGGGAACGGTTGGAACCGTCTTCTTTCGCCGGTGCATCAAACTCCATAAAGTAGTCAAGTGAGGGGTTCATCGTACATGTAAAGATCATTTTTTCACCTCCCGGCTGACAAGCTCCGTGATTTTCAGAATCACTTCCGAAGCTTTCTCCAGTTCATCAATTACACAGTATTCATATCTTCCGTGGAAGTTTCCGCCGCCGGTGCCGAGATTCGGACAAGGAAGTCCCATATATGAGAGCATTGCGCCGTCTGTACCGCCGCGGATCGGAGTGCTTACCGGCTGAACACCGCACTGAATCAATGCTTCCTTGGCCAGTTCTGTCACAAGCGGGAACTGATCAACCACCGGCTTCATGTTGCGGTACTGATCCTTCATTGTGATTTTCACCGTATCCTTCCCATACAGCGTCTTAATATACGCGGCACAGTTTTTCAGCAGTTTCTTCTTCTCTTCAAGCTTCTGCTCATCATGGTCACGCAGGATATATTCGAGTTTTGCCTTTTCGACATTTCCTTCCATACCGGTCAGATGGATGAATCCCTCTTTTCCTTCGGTATGTTCAGGTGTCATATATTCCGGCAGCATCGTCTGAAACCTTGCGGCAATGGATGCGGCATTGATCAGCTTATTCTTGGAAGCACCCGGATGAATCGAAAAACCCGAAAATTCGACAACAGCCGCAGCTGCGTTGAATGTTTCATCACAGATGCCGTCAACCGAATCACCGTCCATGGTATAGGCAAAGTCAGCGCCGAATTTCTTCACATCAAAGAACTTTGTTCCGCCGCCGATTTCCTCATCCGGTGTAAATCCGACACAGATCTTCCCATGCGGTGTCTCGGGATGATCCTTCAGATATGACAGTGCCTCCATGATCGCGGTAATTCCCGCTTTATCATCTGCACCGAGCAGTGTGTTTCCGTCGGTTACCATCAGACGCTTTCCCTTCAGTGTTCTCATATACGGGAAATCATCCATTCTGGTGGTAATCTCATCATTCAGCGGAATATCATTGCCGTCGAATTCCGGAATGATGCGGGGACTGACATTCGTACCGGTAAAATCAGGCGCCGTATCCATATGGGCTATAAAGCCGACCGCATACGTATCATGATCCAGATTTGAAGGAAGATATCCGTATACGTAACAATGCTCATCCAGCTCCACACCGGAAAGCCCGAGCTCCTCCAGCTCGCCCTTCAGCACCCGCGCAAGATCAAACTGCTTTGCGGATGAAGGTGTCTGTGTATCATTGTCAGGATCAGACTGTGTATCAATCCTGCAGTATCTCATCAGTCTTTCTTCAGCACTCATATCTTTACTCTCCTTCTTCTTCAAGTATCATTTCCGAAAACGTGCAGTCAAACCAGGAATCCGCCGGACTGCAGGCATAGATTCCGACTGCCACGGTGTCATCCTCATCCAGTGTCAGCCAGAACTTCCGCAGATCATTATAACGTCTGCCGGAAAAACTGTACTGTATGGTTACCGCACCGGAACGGTACCATACCCGGTAATACATCACATGCATGGCACTGCCGATGTCACGGATGCTTTTGTCCCCTTTGTCGTTGTGATAGACAATGCAGCTGAGCTTGCTGATCTCTTCGTTTCTGTACTCTGTCGAAATGACTGCCTTGCGTCTGTCATTCCGGTACAGAATCATGCCGCACTGATCAAATGTTTTCTGAAACCGGTAATCCACCCGGCAGGTAAAGCAGAAACTTCCGGCAGGAGACAATGCGAGTTCGGCTGCTTCCGCTTCTCTTCCGTTCGGATTCAGATCACTCATCGGATCTGTTTCTACGGTTATTTTCTCCGAATTCAGCAAAAACAATGAAGGCTTGCTGATCCAGTTCAGCTTTCGCGGATCGATTTTCCTGATCATGGATACTAACCGTTCTTCTTATCACCGACAACCATGTCAACTCCGTCAAAATTGAAGATCTTCAGTGAATCTCCGATTGTTTTCTTGTCGGTTTTGAGGTTTTCCCTCGTCATCCTTCCCTTTACGGTATTCATATCGGACACACATGCCGGACCGCCGATACATCCGCCGGGGCAGCACATCCCTTCCAGAATGTCAAAATTGAATCTGCCTGCCGCCATCAGCGTAAGCTGTTTTTTACAGTCATCCGCGCCGTTGGCAAGATATACGGTATATCCCGTTTCCCCGTGTTCCTTAGCCGCCTGAGCTACTGCTGCGGAAACACCGCCGGCAGCCGCAAAGCCTCTGCCGTAGTTGGAAGGATATTCTTCTTCCGTGACTTCCATATGGCTGGGATAGACACCCTTTGCGGAGAACATTGCCGCAAGTTCTTCATAGGTAAGCACATAGTCGACAACACTGTCTTCGTTCATGCACTCCTGCTTCTTGGCAAGGCAGGGTCCGATAAAAACAACTTCATATCCGGGATGATCCTTCTTCAGCTTACGGGCAATCGCTTCCATCGGTGTTACGGTCGTGGACTTGTTTTCGCGGTAAAGTTTGGGATAGTGGATTCTGAGCATATTGACGAAACCCGGGCAGCAGGACGTCGTCATCGGTCTTCCCTCTTCCTTATGTTCCTTCAGCTCAAGATATTCGTTTTCAGCAACAGCGTCCGCGCCGGCAGCTACTTCATAACATTTTTCAAATCCGAGCTTCTCCACTGCCTTCAGAATCTGGGGCAGTGTTGTATTTTCAAACTGACCCTGAATCGAAGGAGCGACAACCGCCAGCATCTTCGCCCCGGTCTTGAGTTTTTCAATAACAGGTACGATCCATGAAATATCGGAGATCGCGCCGAACGGGCACGCATTTTCACACTGTCCGCAGTTGGTGCATTTTTCCTCATCAATATAGGCTATGCCGGCAGCGTCCCATTTAATCGCGCCGACAGGACATCTCGCAAAACACGGTCTTTCCGTCACAACAATCGCATTGTAGGGGCATGCCCTGGCACACGCGCCGCATTCCTTACACTTTGCATAGTCAATCTGTGATCTGTACGGGCCAATTGAAATCGCGCCGAAATGACATGCCGAAAGACATGCCTTGGACATACATCTGCGGCAGTTGTCCGTTACTCTGATCTTCTTGATCGAACAGCCGTCACAGGCCGCATCAATAACATGAATTATCTGTCTGGGATTATACTCGTACTCTTCATTCGCGGGCTTGCCGACTGCAAGCCGGACTCTCTGCCTTAGTACTTCTCTTTCTTTATAAACGCAGCATCTGAATCTTTCACCGCCCAGTGAGACCAAGTTTCTGACATTCTTCTGAACCTTGTCCTCATCCAGATCAGCGTGAAAAACATTCTGCGCAACTTCGGTCAGAATCTGAAATTTAAACAGTCTGGCCTCGTGTGTAAACATATCTGCCATAAATCTGTAGCTCCTCCTCTTTTACATCACGCAAAATACTGCATGCCGTATTTCACTTTTTCCAGTGTCTCCTCACCTTTGAGCTCACGGATAATCAATGATGCAAACTCAATCGTCGCACCCATGCCGCGTCCTGTAATCAGGTTGCCGTCCTTTACAGCCGGCTGCTTCTGATACTGACCGGCAAACGCTTCCTCATCAAACGAAGGAAAACATGTATAGTCTTTACCCTTCAGAATTCCGAGGTGTCCGAAAATGGACGGCGCGGCACAGATCGCACAGGTAAGCTTTCCGCTTTCAAAATGATTCTTAAGTACAGAAAGAAGCGGTTCAAATGACTCAAGATTCTCTTTTCCGACTCTTCCGCCGGGAAGAATCAGAACATCAAATGAAGAGATATCCGCATCCTCATACAGCTGATCAGCATGAACGATAATTCCGTGGGATCCGTTGATTTCCTTCCTGCCGCTGACAGAGATCATGACGGTTTCAATGTCCGCTCTTCTCAGCATATCAACTGTGATCAGGCCTTCGCATTCTTCGAAGCCGTCTGCCAGAAATACTGCACATTTCATAAATTATCTCCTGTTCTTTTATGAATGCCTTATTCAGACATTTTCCTGCTTTTCAAAAAACTTTTCAAATACCTGACCGAGATAAATCTCACAGGCACGGGCAATTTCCTTCTGTTCTTCGGAAACGGAAGGATCGTTCTTATACAGACTGTTGTTTTCAAATTCGGGATTATTGTGTTCCAGGAAACCTTCCGTTACACCTTCATAGACCTTGAATTCGGCATCTGTACCTGCTTTTTCCAGATACTCCTTATACGTATCAAGCCGCTCCTGCATCGACTCCTTTTCCGCTGTAATGATCATCACCGGTTCAGGATGAATCCCGGCCTGACAGAAACGGATCAATGTATCGTCAATAAACGGACTGCACATCACAATACCGGATGTCTTCAGTCCTTTTTCCTCAAGCAGCGAAGCAGCTCCGACACAGTAATATGCCCCGGCAGAAAAACCCATCAGCACCGACCGGTGGATATCGATGTCATACTCTTCGGCATGAATACCGAAATACAGGACAACATCCCTGATTTCCTCCTGCTGATAAGGAATCTTGTGGGCATCCAGCTTTGCATAATTGATACTGATGATCACAGCATCCCAAAGATCCTTCATTCTGTCACAAAAACTGTCAATCTGATCGGCGTCCCCGTCCACGAACTGACCTCCGTGCAGCATGAAGACAACCGGATTCCTTTTCTGCTTCAGCTCGGGTAGATACAGATTGACCTCTGCCGCTTCCGCCCCTTCACGGGGAATCTGCATCCTCCGGCCGAGACGCTCTTCGTCTGACTTCCGGAATGATTCACGGAAACGTTCGAATTTCTTTTCGATCTGCTGATCAAACGCTCTGGGATGAAGCTTCAGATAAATATAAAAAGCGATCCAGATCACAATCAGAATGCCGACTGCATTAATCATAAAATTTCCCATAACCGCAGCTCCGTTATAGATAATGTAGCACAAAAAAGGAAGTCTTTTTACAACTTCCTTTTTCCAATCCGCGTTTTTCCGCTGTACCTTCTTTTTCTCTTGATCAAATGCATGCCTTTGATCTTCAGATTTAATCGGGAATCTTATGTACTAACCTTTTTTCTTCTTTTGAACCTCTTTTTCTGATTTATACTGTTTGCCTTTTCATGAATCTCATTTCTATGTAATTCATGTTTTTATGCTTTTCGTATAATTCTTTTCCCTCCGGTGTTATTGTTCCCGTCGGTTTTGTTTTCGGTTCTTTCCTTTTTTGCCGTACATTGTTCTCATCAGGTTTACTTTCGGATCTTGTTTTTTTTGATTGTCAGGCAATCTTTTCTGACTTCTGATCAGCAGGTTTTATTATTATTGTTTTTCTGCTTTTCTTTCTGTCTTTTTTTGATCCTTCAGTTTTTTCGTTTAGTCTGTTTTGGAGAAATTGTCTGTTCAGCTCAAACTGCAGATTTTACAGTATTTTGATAATGCAGGTGTTTAAAACCTGCCTCCTGAAATTCCGGGTCCCATCTTAGACCTCCTTGTTGTTTGAATTATGTTTGGTACTGCTTCTATTTACACCTATATAATAGCTGAACATTTATTCACTTCCAGTCTTTAAATGCAATTTTTTTTCTGCTATTATAACCTTGTTGGGAGCAGTGTAATCTGTTCTTTTTTTATACCCTTTCCTTTTCCATAAAAAAGATATGCTTTTCCAGCATATCTCAGTCGGCATCTTCTTCCAGTTTTCCGAGCTCTCTTGCATGTCTGCGGCGGTCGATATCCGTCAGATATTTCTTTCTGACTCTGATGTCCGTCGGCGTAATCTCGACAAGCTCATCATCATTGATGAATTCGATCGCTTCTTCCAGTGTCAGAATCTTCGGCGGAACAAGCTTCATTGCTTCATCATTTCCGGTGGAACGGACCGCAGTCATCTTCTTGTTTTTGATCGGATTGACCGTCATGTCACGGTTCTTTGAGGAAACACCGATAATCATTCCCTCATATACAGGTGTCTGGGCGCCGATAAACAGCTGTCCTCTTTCCTGAATATTCCAGAGAGCGTATGTCATCGCTCCGCCTGTCTCAGTGGAAATCAGGGCACCGTTTTCACGCTGCGGGATATCTCCCTTCCAGGGTTCATAATCCGAAAGTCTCTGAACAAGAGTTCCTTCGCCGTGTGTCATATTGATGAAGTCTGTACGGAAACCGATCAGACCTCTTGTCGGAACGGTATATGTGATACGGGAATACGTTCCCACATCTTCCATATCCTGCAGCATTCCCTTTCTCATGTTCAGAGCGGAAATAACCGAACCGGAATACTCTGCGGGCACATCGGCAACCACTTCCTCAACCGGTTCACACATCGTTCCGTCAATCCGCTTCAGAATAACCTCAGGTCTGGATACCGCAACCTCATATCCCTCACGGCGCATCTGTTCCAGCAGAATTGTTAGATGCAGCTCACCTCTGCCGGAAACCTTGAATGTATCGGTGGAATCCGTTTCCTCAACTTTCAGACCCACATTGACTTCAAGCTCCTTTTCAAGTCTTTCCCTGATATTGCGGGAAGTCACGTATTTACCGGTCTGACCGGCAAACGGGGAGTCATTGACCATGAAGTTCATGGACAGTGTAGGCTCTTCAATCTTGATGGAAGGCATCGGCTCCACAACGCCGTCCGGGCAGATCGTATCACCGATATTGATATCGGGAATACCGGAGATCATACAGATTTCACCGCACTGGATCTCACTGACCGGAATTCTGCTCAGGCCTTTATAGATAAATACCTGATTTGTCTTGCCGCGGTGAGAAGATCCGTCCGCGTTGCATACTTCATACTGGGTTGCCTCTTTCAGCGTACCCTTATAGATACGTCCGATTCCCAGACGGCCGATATAGTCATCATATGCCAGAGCGCATATCTGCATCTGCAGTGATTCATCACGCAGATCAGGATATACCTGGGTATGATGAATGATTGTCTCAAACAGCGGGATAATATCCGTATTGGTATCATCCGGCTCGTATCTGACAATCCCCTCTCTTGCCGTTCCGTAGAGAATCGGGAAATCAAGCTGGTCATCCGTGGCATTGAGTTCGAGGAACAGATCGTATACTTCATCGATGACTTCAATTGCCCTTGCGTCATTCTTATCCATTTTATTAATGACAAGGATCGGTCTCAGACCGCACTCCAGTGACTTCTGAAGAACGAAACGTGTCTGGGGCATCGGTCCTTCGGCAGAGTCAACGAGAAGAATAACGGTATCGACTGTCTTAATGATCCGTTCTACCTCACTTGAGAAATCGGCATGACCCGGCGTATCAACAATATTGATCTTATAATCCTTATATGTAACAGAACAGTTTTTCGAATAGATCGTAATGCCTCTTTCCCGCTCAAGATCATTGGAGTCCATGATGCAGTCAATGACTTTTTCATTGTCCTTGAAGACATGACTCTGCTTGAGAAAAGCATTGACGAGAGTGGATTTTCCCGCGTCAACATGGGCGATTACGGCTATATTGATAATCTTCTGATAATCCATGTTCTTTCCCTCTTTCCCGTAAAACGTGACTATTATACGTTTTTGCCAAATAAAATACAATCAAAAAAGGAATCCGCCGGATCCCTTTCTGAACTTATCTCTTTTTTCTGTTCTTCTTGCGTGCAGCTTCGCTCTTCAGTCTTCTCTTGACGCCAGGCTTAACATAGTATTCTTTGGATCTAGCGGCTGCGAGTACACCGCTGTTGTTAACCTGTCTCTTAAAACGACGCATTGCATCATCAATTGTTTCGTTTTCTTTGACAACGACTCTCGGCATAATGTATTCACCTCCTCACATCCGTCTAAATGCCATACAGCTAATAAATCATATTCGATCCCGGCAGGTTTTTCAAGTACTTATTTCCTGTCAGCTCAAGATGTTTCTGTTTTCCGGCTCATTCTTTTTCAATATCCCTGATCTTCCAGACATCTCCCTCCAGAATCACCGACAGTCTGCAGGTGCGTTTCTCATATACCGCATTTTCAAAAGCAGTATCTGACGAGAGATTCAGACAGTGGATCATCTTTGTGACCGCAAACCGTCCGGCTGCCTCTTCCCCTTCATTCTGAAGGATTTCCTTCAGTTCTTCCGCATCTTCATCATAGAACGAATCATAGTCCAGCGCTTCGAGACATGCCGCAGAGCTCTCATCGGTAATCATCTCCACATCTGCAGTTACGGTATATTCGGTATCGCTTACCTTTTCGACTGATTTGATTTCATGACGGATATACGAATGAGATACGACTGTCTTAAGAAGTGAACGCAGTTCTTCCTCTGTTTCTTCCCCGGGATCATAGTTCTCACACATCTGCTGTATGCCTCCCGTAATCTTACGGAAGTTTTCCAGTTCGTCTTCAGCGCTTTCAGAGAAATATGCAGCCGCAGCTTCTGCGTCTCCTTCCTCCAGTGCCGTGTAATACTGATCAGCTGCTTTTCCGGCGCCGCTCAGCGTACAGCCGGTCATCAGCAGCACAGCAGCGGAAATAATTGAGAATTTCAGTAATTTACCCATCTGTTTTCTCCCTGCATCATTTACAATATCATGTGACAGAGTGTTATGTAATAAATGAGGAGCATTTTATGAAGGTATTGTTAATTATGGAACAGGACAGAGATCACATGATCTCAGAAGCATATGAACTTATACGCAAGGCAATGAAGAAAGAAAAAATCGATCTGACTGTCGTTGATCTGACAGGAAAGGAAATCAAAGGCTGTGTCAGCTGCGGCAAGTGTGTCCGTCATCAGGGATGCATGATTCAGGATGAATTAAATACAATCCTTCCGGAGCTGAAGAATTTTGACGGACTGTTCGTATTGAGCCCCGTGATCTTTACTTCCCTCTCCCAGCCGGTCGCCAACTATCTTGAGAGACTCTTCCGCTGCGGAGCTCCGGATCTTTCCGGCAAACCCGCGGCAGGCATCACTGCCGGCAGAAACCGCATCCCCTCTGATCACTGGCTTAAGCTGACCGGCTATTTTGCCCAGGCAAACATGCCGGTTGCGACCAATCAGTATCAGAACGAACTGATCCGTTCCAGAGACGATATCAATAAGGAAGTAGTTGTCAATCTGACTGCTTCTCTGATCCATCTGATGAAGAATGTCAGCCCTGAAGCTTCCGGAAAAGCGGTAAAAACAATTAATTTTGTCAGATAAGTCACAAAAATATTTGACGATTCATTTCGAGGTGCTATAATAATTTAGCACGCACCAGTGGTGGAATAGGCAGACACGTACGCTTGAGGGGCGTATGGAGAGATCCGTGCAGGTTCAAGTCCTGTCTGGTGCAC
>CACXDM010000043.1 GCA_902766435.1 uncultured Erysipelotrichaceae bacterium
GGATAACCAAATAAAGCTGGGGTCTGGAAAATTGGGGTCAAAAGTTGGGGTCTCGAATTTTGGGGTCTGAAATGCCTGCCTGAAAACAAAACAAGGAAGTGAACACAATGCTCACTTCCTTTTCAATTGCCTCTATCATTGTGATTGTCCAGATACACATAGAAAGAGGGGTTAACCATGTCAAATGATATCATGGATCTTCTGGAACTATACGATGAAGATTCTGAGATTCTTGAGTCCACAACTGTAGGCAATATCAAATCAGTCACAATCAGTAAGATCAGGCGTGAAATGTACTGTCCGATCTGTGGCTGCCGTCTTCATTCCAAAGGTACTTTTACCAGGCATCCAAACAATCAGATTTTTCAGGGTTTCTATGTTCTCAAAGTCACTCTGGCCGGAAGGCGCTGGGAGTGCTCCAATCCGGATTGTGAATACAAGGAAACTGATCAGTTCAAATTCATTCAGCGCTATAAGCACAATACAACTTTCAACGACATATCAATCATTCGTGAAATGAAAGATATCAATTTGTCATGCCGGCAAATCGCCCAAAGATACAACGTGTCTGATACTTATGTCCATACAGTTTTCAGCCGTTATGTTTCCCTTCCCAGGCTGCCTTTGACATCCATCATCTCGATCGATGAAGTATATCTCAATATCTCACCCAGATTCAAATATGCCCTCGTTATCATGGACTGGGTTACGGGTGATATTATTGATATTCTTCCGAGCCGCAGAAAAGAAATCACCAGTAACTATTTCCGCAGTATTCCAAAGAAAGAGCGCGATCAGGTTCTTTTCCTCATTTGCGATATGTACGATCCTTATGTCAACTATACGAAGAATTATTTCAGGAATGCCAGGCCGATAACTGACAGTTTTCATGTAGTTAAGTGGATCCTTCGTTTAATCCGGATTTATATTAACCAGGTCAAGAAAAGATATCAGGAGCGCGACAGGAAAGCCTTGGAAAAGAAGAATCATGATAATAACTCATCCATCGAAAAGACCAAAGACTCCCGTGAAGTCTATATTTTGAAAAATGCCGATTGGGTACTTCTTAAAAACGAGAAAAACTTTACTGATTATAATGGCCGCAAATGGAATCATTTCCTCAATCAATATATGGACCGCTACGACTGGGAGAGAGAGTTCATGGCTCTGGATCCAAACTTCAATAAGATCAAGCTTTATAAGGATTTGTACGAAACCTTCAATGGTCAGTACATAAATGAACGTGAAGGTGCTTCTGCACGGCTGGATGAACTCATTGCGTTTTACAAAGACTGTGATCTGCAGATCTTCAGAGAGTTCGCTGTCCTGTTAAGCAAATATCACGATTCAATCGTTAACTCGTTTAAGTATGTCACCGCAGCTGAAAGCAGCCATTACAAAGAAAAGCTCAGAAGGCTTTCCAACGGACCTATGGAATCATTCAATAACATTCCATCCGGCTATCGTGCTCAGTCGCACGGCATTGATGATTTTGAATTTGCACGCAACCGGATTCTGTGGGCATACAGGCCCGACGCTTCTATACTTGGGGTTCCTAAGTCCGCAGCTGAAGCACACAACTACACGGGTAAAAAACGCGGCCAGTACAAGAAAACGAATACAAAGAAAATAAATAAGCATTAAAACTGCAAAGTATCTGGGCACATAAAAAAGGCAATGTTTCATAAGATTTATTCCTATGAATTCATTGCCTTCTTTTTCTTTAAGACCCCAAATTTGTCCCCGGGTCAGTTTGAACTTTCCCCAGCTTTATTTGGTAACCCACGGCTGTCCGGACATTATAAATCAGATAAATTCACAGAAGAACGCGCATTCCTCATCATTGCAGATATTCCCCTCCGCGCTTCTGATATTGCAGTGGAATACATGGGCAAGAGGATTCTTCTTATCCCCGAAGCGGCGATAGACAAACTGCACATCATTCTCTTCCAGAACGGGAATAATGAACGCAGGCTGCGCTTTCAGGAAATCTCCCGGACAGGTCATGATATATACCGGCGGATAATCCGGTGTGATATGCAGATAGCTGCTGATCAGCTCAAATTCTTCATCTGTGCCGCCCTTTGGCAGAAGACCTTTCATCAGCTGCGCGTTGAGCTCGCCTTCCGGTCCCATTTCCATTTTGAATGCGCCGCAGTTCAGAGCAATCGCCTGAAAACGGAATCCATCCGGGATCTGATATCCGCATACAGCCGCATATTCCGGATTTGTCAAAGCGCACGAGAACAGAGAAAGCATATGCGCTCCCGCACTGTCACCGACACCGAAGATCTTATCCGTATCAAATCCGTACTTTTCCGCATTTTTCAGAATCCACGCGCAGACAGAGGAGGTATCCTCAAAGGAAGCGGGATATTGATATTCCGGTGAAAGACGGTATGAGAAGTTCACAACCGCAAAGCCGCGCTGGGCAAGCGACATGCAGTAGAACTGATAGACATCCTTGTCTCCATATACCCACGCGCCGCCGTGAACACTCACAATCACGGGCAGTTTTCCCTCTGCATTCTTCGGACGGTATACGTCAAGCATCTGCCACTTCGGTTCGATATCTCCGTATTGAATATCATCATAGCGGATGATATCCGCGGGCGTCTTCAGACCGGCATCTCTTTTTCGGTCACCTTCGCCGAACATCTTTCTGACGGTTTCAGCTGCAGTTGTCATTTCAGTTCTCCTTTCTGCATCCCTGTCTTATGTTCTTTATCTTCAGTTCATGTCTGATCTGATTCAGTACGTTCAGTTTGTCTTTTGTCCATAAAGGCGCAAGCAGTGTCTCACCGCTTCCGTCCCCTGTCAGACGGTGAATCACGATATCCGGATCAAGCCTGGCAATGCACTCCGAAACAATATCCGTATACTCCTCCATTGTCAGGGGATGATAACGGCCCGGACCAGCCATATACAGACGCCCGAGATCAGAATCACTCAGCCAATGCAGCATCTGCAGCTTGATGCCGGAGATCTTCAATGTGTTCAGATGACGGATCGTCTGATACACCATCTCCGCATTCTCTCCCGGCAGTCCGATAATCACATGCACGATGACGGGAATATCCATCTCCTTCAGCCTTCTGACACATTCATCAAACACTTCCAGCCTGTATCCCCTGCGGATCATCACTGCCGTATCTTCATGAATACTCTGCAGACCAAGCTCCACCCAGATAAACTTATCCGGATACGCCTGTTTCAATTCCCCCAGCAGCGCATATACTTCCTGCGGAAAACAATCCGGTCTTGTCGCAATGGAAATACCCGCAAAAAGCGGATTGTCCAGCGCTGCCGCATACAGTTTTCTCAGCTCTTCCGCCGGCGCGTATGTATTGGTAAAGGACTGGAAGTAAGCGATAAAGTCACCCTCTTCCGCCTTCTGATGATTGTAAATCAGATCCTGACGAGTCAGTTTCTGTCCGGTGAACCGGAGTGCGAATTCACCCGATCCGCCCGCGCTGCAGAACAGACATCCGCCCCTTCCGGCTGTGCCGTCCCGGTTGGGACACGTCATCCCTGCATCAAGCGGAACCTTATACAGTCTTCTGCCGAATTCCTTTTTGAAATAATCCGGCAGAGAATAATACCTTTCCGTCATACCATGCCTGTCCTGATATCCGACAGCGCATCCAGAACACCTTCAACCGTATTGATTAAACGTTCAACATCTTTGAGAGACCGGTTGATCCTCGTCTGCGCCAGAATATCCAGCCCGAAATTATCAAAAACAGTGTCGGCAATTCCGAGCAGACCGGTCGGATCAAGGTCATCATCAAGATACATATCCACGTCACGCAGTTCATTGGAAAGCACCTCAAGGGACTCTTTGGCAATGGTCATTTCCCGCTGTGCTTCCCTGACTTTTCCGTTTTTGATCAGAGAGACAATCACACCGCCGCCGAAAATATCCGCCAGTCCCCAGTTTTTTGATTTCTTCAGATATTCATATGCATTGGTCAGATGATACAACGCATCATTCGCCGCATTGATCGCTTCATCAATTTCTTTTGTCTCATTATATCTGTTCATTCAGTCTCCCTCCCGCGGTACAGATACATGACAATACCGCCGGCAACCGCCACATTCAGTGATTCAAAACCGGTAATCTCAATCCGCAGCCTGTCATCCGACATCGCCTGGATTTCTTTTCTTACACCCTGTCCTTCATTGCCGAAAACAAATGCCATCTGATCCGTTACGGCAATCTGAGAAGGCGTATGTGATTCTTCCAGTGAAGTTGAAATAACCGCAAATCCTTCCTTCTGCAGCAATGGAATCAGATCTTTGAGATTTCTGCGCATGACGGGAATATGAAACAGCGCTCCCTGGGTGGAACGCACCGCTTTCTCATTAAACAGATCACATGTATCCTCCGAGCAGTATACCGCATCAAAGCCGAATGAAACCGCCGTCCTGATCAGCGTACCGAGATTTCCCGGATCCTGAATGCCGTCCAGCAGAATAAAACGGTTTCTTCTTTCCGCCGTCTCTTCCATCTTCCGGCAAACCCCGATCAGATGAACAGCCGAAACATTCTTCGAAATCTTTGCCATGATCTGCGGCGTAACCAGCGTAACCTTTCTGAAATCAAACGGGGTTTCCGTATCCGTAATCAGCTCCTCGAGCAGACCCGCTGTCAGTGCCTCTTTGATCAGATGTTCCCCTTCCACAAGAAAACGTCCCGTCTGATCACGGTACTTCTTCTGATGCAGTGAGCACCACTCTTTAACCCGCTTATTCTGCAGTGATGTAATCTGTTCCATACATGTCCATTCTAACACACAAAAGCAGTCAGGTTTTCACCCGGCTGCTCTGATTGGTAATTTATGTACTGGGTTTTGAAACAATGATCAATATCCCTTGGATACCGGCAGCATTGCCGCACCGATGATGCCCGGCTCTTCAAGACCGGCGATAACGAACGGTGTGTCATGAACTGCTGTATGGGACATTGCCTTGTACTGGGCGATGACGCCCGGCAGGAACTTGTCGGCAGACTTTGTCATACCGCCGCCGATGACGAAGATATCAGGGTCACATACACATGCGATTGTCGCAAAGAGCTGACCGAGATCCTTCTGCATGCCTTCAATGATCTCAACTGCCTTTTCATCTCCTGCTTCCGCTTTTTCGAAAACCATTCCGGCGTGTTCGATTTCATCACCGAACGCTGCTTTTCCTTTTCTTGTGATTGCTGTGCCGCTGGCTTCATTTTCCACTGCGCCGACATTCAGATAATTGATCTTCTCTCTGTTGCGGTCAATGATGATATTGGCAATTTCACCGCCGAAGCCGTGCTTGCCGGAAACTGTTTCGCCATTCACAACGAGAACGCCGCCGATACCGGTGGAAATCGTTACGTAGAATACAGTCTTGAGGCCCTTGCCTGCGCCGACGAGCGCTTCCGCAAGTCCGGCAACGTTTGCGTCGTTGTCAAGGAACGCGGGCATTCCGAATTCCTTTGTCAGCTCATCCGCAAAAGGATATCCGGCAAAACCGGGGAGGTTTGTCGAAAGAACCATCGTTCCCGCTGCTGTATTGACAGGACCCGGAACACCGACGCCCATACCTGAGCAGTCTTTCCAGCCGGGCAGTTCACGAACCATTGCCTTCAGGTTTGCCATGACCTTTGCCGGACCTTCCGTACCATAGGAGGGACCCTTTACCTGCGCGAGCACTTCACCGTTCTCAGTGATTTTGGCAACTCTGACATTTGTTCCACCAAGATCGATACCAATGTAAGTTTTCATGAATGATATTCTCCTTTAATTAAAACAACATCTGTAACCATTATAGCGCATTGTCTTCTGTTTTCGCTGAAAGAATCAGAAAAAAACGGATCCCGTTCAGACCCGCTGAACCGCAGTGCTTACCTGCCGCACTGCAGCTTTTTTCCTTCCCCGTGTCAGAGGCTTCAGAAATTTCTGCATCCATACACTGAGAATGATGATCATTGCCAGCTGCACCGGAAATGCATACCACTTGTCCGCCAGCCCCGCAATCCCGCTCAGAAACAGAACCGGATACTGCCAGAGATAGATGCCGTAGCTGTATTCGGCAATAAACGAAGACAGCTTATCATCCGTCATGAAATGCAGAGCGCGGCGGTTGAGAACAAGGACCTCGATCATGACCACGGTAAGGATTGTATACATCTGCATTCCCGCAGCGTATACCCATCCGTAAGTCCCCGACGCGAAAATATACAGCACCAATGTAATCAGAATATATACCGCAAACAGAATCCGCGGAACACTCTCCTCACGGAAACGCAGGAATGTCATATGCAGCCCTTCCGCATGCATCAGTCCCAGCATGACACCTGCCAGCAGTGAGAACACTCTGCTCAGCGTGCCGTAATAAAGACTTGTAAAATTGGGTTCCGCTTCCATCAGCATCCTTACGGGAAGAACGAAGAATGACACAAATGTCAGAATGAGAACAGCGAGAAGCGCAAAGCCGGTGCCGTAGTTCTCCCTGATCTTCATATAGGCAGCAGCCAAAAGCGGCCAGACCACTTCAAACTGAATCAGAATCGCAATATACCAGAGATGGGTAAACGGTGATGTATTCGTCAGATTCGTAAAGTAGGAGGCATTCATTTTAATCTGCCAGTAATTGTTGTATCCGAGCAGAACACTTAAGAATTCCTGCGGTGTGTTTGCAAGACGGTAAAAATCAATCACCGCCAGTACACCGATTGATGACAGCATCATGATCACCAAACCAGGATAGATACGCAGAAAACGTTTCTTATAATAGGAAAGAAAATCAAATTTCCCTTCCGGAATCTGTTTCTTCAGTCCGGCAGCGCTCAGATAACCGCTGATCACAAAGAAGGTAATGACGCCGAAATAACCGCCTTTGATCACATTGGGGAACGCATGGTACAGAAGAACACCCACGGCAGCGAGCGCGCGCAGTGTGGCGAGTCCTCTGATTCTGCCTCTGTTACTCTTCCGTGCGGTGCGTGAATTCATACCAGAACATTCCTTTCGTTATCGTCTTCTTTATAATTTCGGCATAAGCCTGCGCCCCGACGGCGTTCGGGTGCAGAGCGTCGCTGCTGATCCATTCGCTGATGTGTTCCATTGCCGGTGTTTCCCAGTCGATGTAATACGCGTCATCATGACGGGCAATGACTCTCTGTACAATCTCATTGGAATCATTGGAGACACCGTATGTGGACAGCCAGAATGTCGGTCTGCCGCCGGAATGTTCAATCAGCTTCTCAACGTCTTCTTCATAGATCTGACAATTGGTTCCCAGTGAGAACAGGAGAACCTCCCCCAGCTTATCCTCAGCTTCAAGCTTTTCCAGTGCTTCCTGACCTTCATAGATCGTTCTGCCGAACACGGCATCAAAGTAACCGGAAGGAAAAGTCTCATACAGCGCATCAAGTGATGCCAGCATGACAGAGTCTCCGATTCCGACAATCTTCAGCCGCTTCGGATCTTTGAACAGGGAATCTCCCTGCACTTCTTCCTCTGTATCCTCAGTAAGCTTCTGTTCCTGCTCTTTTTTCATTTCATCGGCTTTTTCCTGATTCTCCTTCAGCATCGTTTCCACTTCCTGCTGCGCCGCCTTTGCCTCAGCCGGTTTGGTCACCAGAGCATACGCTCCGTATACGGAAAACCCGAGTACGGTAACTGTCAGGATCAGATGAATCACTTTCTTAAACAGCTTCACTTCCGCTCCTCCTTCCGACAATGCGCCTTTGACGGAACACTTCAAAACCGAGTACTGCCGCAGCGCCTGCCGCATTCAGGGCATTCCGGAAATCATTCGCATAAGGGATATAGATGTTCTGATCCATCTGCTGTCTGACACCGGCGGACAGACCTCTCATTTCCCCGCCTACCGCAAGCAGAACAGGTCCGGTATAATCCGGCTCATCATAGACCACCGCATCCTTCCGCATAGCCGCAAAGCACCGAAAACCCTTCTCTTTCAGATCACGCACCAGTGATGCGGGATCATCGCTCATCACAATATTCATCGCATCAAACGCCCCGGCGCTTGAGCGCAGGATCACTGCTTCTGCCTCTGCCCACTCACGCTTACGCAGAATCATTCCGCCGCATCCGCAGCTGTAGAGCGTACGGGCAATATAACCGAGATTAAACGGATCCTCCACCCCTTCAATCAGGGCAAAAAACGGATTCTCTTCCTTCAGACAGTCATCGATTGTTTCATACTTTCTGCCGTATGCTTCGGCAATGATGCCGCCGTGCGTCCTGCCGGAAGCAGTCTCCGCAACCGTTTCCGCTTTCACCCGTTCAACCGGTATGCCCGCTTCCTCTGCCTGACGCAGAATGAAATTCAGATCACGGTCATGCTTTTTTTCATCAGCCAGAATCCTCACCACTCTGCGCTTACGGTTCAGCACTGCCGCCTTTACGCTTACACTTCCTTCAAGAATCATATTTCACCCCGTCTGATGATATCATCCGGCTCCGTTTCAAACGGTATTCCAACTTCCACGAGCGCCATCGGATGGCGGGAAGAGGTCATCATATTTCCCTCGCTGTCACGCATCTCCCGTATGACAAACTGCCTGTTTGTCTTTCCCGGCGACAGCACCTCAGCACACTCACCGACCGAAAACGGATTCCTTGTTTCAATTACCGCCGTACCTTTTTCAGGACGGTATTCTTTTACCGTACCGTAGAAATCATGTTTGACATCGGCGTTGGAATTCGGCCGGAAGATCAGCGACTTCAGTCCTCTTTCTCCGGTGTAGAATCCGCCCCATGTCTCTCTGTTTTCGCCTCTCAGTATCTCCTGCGTATGGTATGCCATCCGCTGCGGATCAGGTCGTCTGCCCGTTCCGGCGATTTCATCAATCAGATGCCGGTAGGCACTGACAACGGACGCAACATAGTATTCGGTCTTCATTCTGCCCTCGATCTTGAGCGAACTGACACCGGCATCCATCAGATCATAGATATATTCCGCCGCGCAGAGATCTTTGGACCCCATCGTAAAGAGATTGTCATCCGTGAGTTCCCGGTCTCCGTCATACAGATGATACTGCCAGCGGCAGCTCTGGGCGCATCCGCCCCGGTTCGCATCACGCAGCGTCATCCGGTTGGACAGTGTGCATCTGCCGGAATAATTCACGCACATCCCGCCGTGAATGAACGCTTCCGTTTCAATCCGGCAGGCAGACGTAATCTTTCTGACTTCATCCATCGTACATTCCCTTGCCAGAACAACACGGCTGATCCCGAGTGTTTCCGCAAGAAATGCGGCCCCTTCCGAACTGGTAACCGACATCTGTGTCGAGCAGTGCACCTCAAGAGACGGCGCTGCCTCTGCCGCTGTCTTCATGACAGAGGGAGAAGCGGTGATGACAGCCGTCACACCAGCCTTCTCAAGAAACATCAGATACTCCCTGAGTCCTTCAAAATCCTTCTCATGTGGAATCATATTGACCGTCACATGGATTCTTGAACCATGCGTCCGGGCAAACCGGCACGCCTCGGCAATATCCTCATTCGTGAAGTTGGACGCGCGGGAACGCAGCGAAAAGGACTGACCGCCGATATATACGGCATCAGCTCCATAGCGCACTGCTGTTCTGCATCTCTTCAGATCCCCTGCCGGGGCAAGAAGTTCCGGTTTCTTCATCATTTAATCGTTTCCTGTTCGTAATATCCTTCTGAAAGCGGCAGAGCGGAATATGTTTCCCTGTACCGCTTCTCTGCATCTGCGGGATCCGCGCCGTTCAGTATCTCACTGTATGTTTTCAGCGTATCTCTTAATTCCTCTTTTCCCATTCCGGTTCCTTCGATCAGATACCGGCATGAGCCTGCCTGTTCAAAGCTGAGTATTTCCCGGAAGGATTCCTGAATGAAATCGGTGAATACCATCGTTCCTCTTTCATTCTCATATACCGGCATACGGCCGTCCCGTTTTTCCTCCGTCAGAAAAAGACCGTTTTTTTCCTTCAGGGGAATACATCCGGCAGCTTCCTCATAAGCGCCAAGCAGACTCCTTGCGGAAACACTCATCAGTGACCTGCCGTGAATCTGCACAATAAGACCGCTGACCTTCCGGATCATCTGAGTGATCTCCTTAGATGTCAGCACCGGTGAAATGACAGCGGACTGAAGTCCCTGTCCCATCCACCATCCGGCGTCATATGAATTTGTCAGAAGCGTCATGGGATGATAAATCATACGTCCTTCAAAGCCGCCCTGCGCAGCAGCTCTCATCAGGCTCATATCGCTGAAGAAGAAACCGTCCGTTCCTTTTTCAGCTGCCGAAGAAAGAAACGCCTTTACTTCCTCCGCCTCATCCTGATGGAAGAGGGCGTTCACATTCAGATGAATTTCAAGCCCCGCTTCATGCGCGCCGGAAATCAGACCGGCAGTCTCTGAAACGAAGATAGGCTTCAAAGCGGAAAAGGACATGCCTCTGACAGCGTATAAAACAGCGTCAGCGCCTGCCTCTTTCAGTAATCTGAGATCTTCGTCTGCGTTTACCGATACGATCATTTTTCCCATACCGCCACATTTTATCATAATCCCTATGTTTTTAAGCATCCATGTTGACAACTGCCGCAGATATGCTATGTTGTTTTCGTCATCAGGCGTTAAGTGCCGCGGGACGGGACCTCGCGGACGAAAAGCAGTGCTTGCGGTCAGATGTCATTCCCATTATGTGAAATGAAATACCTTCGCTTCACTGATGGTGAAAGGAGGTATTTTTATATGAATAAAGATTATTGGAAATCTTCAGCCGAAAAGCTCCGCTCGGTCAAATACCTTGCCCTTATGGCGGTCTTTATCGGAATCAAAACCGTCCTCTCCGGTGTATTCATCCCGGTCAGTGACAACCTTCGGATCAGTGTTTCCTTTCTTGTGACAACACTTGAAGCATTCATCATCGGTCCCGCTGCCGGCATTGTTTCCGGCGCTCTCACGGATATACTCGGATATATGCTGTTTCCGACCGGTCCGTTCTTCTTCGGATATACCATTACGGCAATGTCCTCGATGCTTGTGTACGCTCTCTTCTTCTACAGAAGACAGATCTCCGTACTGAAGATCATCGGCGCCAAAGCAACGGTAAACTACCTGATTAACGTTCTGATGGGTTCTCTTTGGAGCGCAATGATGTACGGCAAGGCTTATCTTTACTACATGACAAAAAGTCTGGTCAAGAATTCGGTGCTTCTGCCGGTTGAAATCATCATGATCATCATCGTATTCAATCTGATGATCCCCTTCCTGGAAAAGCGGAAGCTTGTCCTGCCCCAGAACACACATCCGATCCCGCTGCGGATCACGAAAAACTGAAAGCCGTATGCCTTCATCTTTATGGAGGCATTTTTATTTGAGTGCTATAATTTGGTTCATGATTGAAAAGAATTACAGGAAAGTCAAAGAAGCCTCTGAGGGAAAAGCAGTGCTGTGTGTCGTATCCAAAACACGCTCTTTCGAAGAAATCATGACTTACTATGAAGCCGGAGAACGTGTATTTGCGGAAAACAGAGCTGCCGAGCTGAAGAAAAAAGCAGCCGTTCTGCCTTCTGATATTCAGTGGCAGTTTATCGGCCACCTGCAGACAAACAAGGTCAGGATGATCATGCCTTATGTTTCCTGCATCCAGTCACTGGACTCCCGCAGACTGGCAGACGAAATCGAAAAGGCAGCCGCCGGAATAAACCGGACCGTTGATGTTCTTCTGGAATTCCATATTGCCGAAGAAGACACAAACAAGACGGGCGCTTCAGAGGAAGATGCGTTTTCCCTGCTGGCATACTGCCGCGCTCTTTCACATCTCTGTGTAAAAGGCATCATGGTGATGGGACCTCATACGGATGATGAAGAAAGAATACGCGCCGTATTCGAAAAAGCACGTACTCTTTTTGAAGCGCTGCGCGCAGAATATCCGGATCTCACGGTTCTATCCATGGGAATGAGCAGTGATTATGAAACTGCCCTGTCCTGCGGCAGTACGATGATCCGGATCGGCACGATGCTTTTTGAGGAAGAATAAGGAGAATTCTATGCCTGCTGCGACAACCCACGTGGAATTTGCGAAAGATGTATATAACCTGCTGCCATATACACAGCGGGAAAAAATCACAAACAAGCAGATGTATTATCTCGGTTCTCAGGGACCGGATCTGTTCTTCTTTTCCCGTGCTTCCGTCATCCCCGGCTCGCTGAAGAAATACGGCAACCTCATGCATGACGGCAAAGTCACGGAAGTCATTCACTGCTTTGAGGAATATGCCGGAGATGATCCCGATCTCAACAGTTATATATACGGTTATCTCTGCCATTACGCGCTGGATTCCATCGCCCACCCTCTGATCTGCGCCGTCGCAAAATACAGACATGAAACAACAGGAATCCATGAAGGAGAGGCCCATGTCACGATGGAAGCGGACATTGATGTATGGCTTCTGCATCAGCGGGGCAGACTGTCAAAAGACTACAATGTCTGGAAGAGTCTGAAGCAGACCACACAGGATCTCAACAAGCTGGCGGAAATGCTTCATCATATGCTGAAAGAGGTATTTGACGCGGATGTTTCCCTCAATACCGTCAAACAGTCGGTATTTGAAGTATCCTTCTGGACCGGCTTCCTGTATCCGAAAAAGATTACACACGGCTTCATCACGACATTTGAAAGGATTACCCGGATGCCCCACTCCCTTTCCGGCATGATGCTGTATGAGAGAAATGACACAACCATCATCAACCTCGATCACAGAAAATATCCCGCCAGATGGGATGAAAACATCATCATCAGTGATTCCTTCCCGCAGCTGTACGGCAAAGCGGTGCTCAAAGCCGAAAAACTGATCGCCTCCCACGAAGACAGTGACTTTCCGGTCAACTTCTGCGGCGAACCCTATTAAGTTCATCCGGCACATCCTCAGGGTGTGTCTTTTCATACGAAAAGAAGAAACAGCCTCATTGCCGCCTTCCGCCTGCAGCATTAAGACCGTTTCTTCCAGGAGAGAAACATGAGAGATGTCCTGCATCATCTCTTATTGTTTTTTTATTCAGACCTTTTGAATCATCTGTTCCGTATCATTTCACAAGGTCGTATTTTTCGATATCAAGTACTGCCGATCCTGAAGCGGTGAAGCTGATTCCTTCCGAATAATGATCGGTGAAAAGGGAATAGGACATCGTCTGTTCACCGTCATTAATAAAGAATTCACAGCTGAAGCGGTCCAGAATACAGCGCAGTTTCAGTTCGCCGCCATTGTCAGACACCTTGGCCTTTTTGTTATGATCAACTGCCCTTCTTGTGCCGGAATTACTTCTGTCAAACTCAAGTGAATTCTCCGAAGGTCTGAAGATCAGTGAGGTGTACTGTGTTTCATCTTCCGCGAAACGGATTTCAAACTTCCGCAGACTGCCCTCGGATTCAGGTCTGATCCGGACGGTCAGATCAATGGTTCTGCCGTTTATGCCGTCAAATGTCTGATATCCTTCAGCTTTGACATTCTCGTAAGCGATACGGTTTCTCTGCATCGCATTCAGTTCCCTGATCGGTTCCTGATACAGTCTTCCGTTTTTCAGTGACAGTTCTCTTGGAACAATCATCTGTCCGAACCACCTGATACTGCGGACTGTGTATACAATACTGTCCCAGTTCTGCATCCAGGCTGTCATGATTCTTCTGCCGTCTTCCGTAAGCAGTGTCTGTGTTGCGTAGAAGTCAATTCCGGAATCGACCAGCTGTTCGCTTTCCTTGATGAAAGTGCCGGTCTCCGGATCAAATGTACCGATCAAAGCAACCACAATGTTTCCGCAGCTGTATTTTTCATTCTGCAGAACATCCTGGGGACTGATCAGAAGAACGTATTTTCCGTCAAGTTCAAAGAAATCCGGGCATTCCCACATTGTGCCGAGGGATCCGTCATTCGCTGCAAGAACACTGACAAACTCCCAGTGGAACGCATCATCGCTTCTGAAATAAAGGATGCGTCCCTTCTTGTCCTTTGTACATCCGCCGATGACACAGCGGTAGGTGCCGTCACTTTCACGCCACATTTTCGGATCACGGAAATCAAACCGGCTGAGTCCTTCGGGGATCCTGCTGTTGTCAATAACCGGATTACCCTGATATTTCACATAATCCGTTCCGTCCCCTGCAGCCAGGCACTGTGTCTGAACGAAGTTTTCGTCGTCCAGGTCGGAAACTCTGACAACGCCCGTATACATGAGAAGGTGTCTGCCATCATCAAGGCTGAGCGCGCTGCCCGAAAAGCATCCGCCGGAATCCGGTGTTGTATCCGGTGCGAGTGCGGCAGGCAGGAACTCCCAGTTCAGAAGATCTTTGGAAATGGCATGTCCCCAGTGCATAGGTCCCCATTTTTTCTGGTACGGATAATACTGATAGAACAGATGGTAATATCCGTTGTGCTGTGAAAATCCGTTAGGATCATTCATCCATCCGATCCTTGGCGTCAGGTGGAAAAGAGGCCTGTTTTCTTCGGGGATCAGATCTCCTTCGTTCTTTTCGTATGTTCTTGCTTCCCTTAATATCTGGCTAATCATAACTGTCTTCCTATTCTATATGATGAGATATCCGCCTTTTTGCGGGCGGATATCTCGGTATGTTTTATCAATTATTTGTAGTACTCGTCAACGTATTTCTGGAAGATTCCCAGATATTCGTCAAGTTTGTATCCGGCAAGGTCAGACTGCAGCTGATCAAAGTCTGCATCCGTGAAGCCGTTCTTGATGCCTTCAGCACGTGCTGTGTTGATGCACTTGTAGATGTCAGCGTTCAGGTCGGAGATCTTCTTTGTTTCATCTGTTGTCATGAATACGTTCGGGAATACATATTTTGTATTCATGTCAGGTGTATAGATATCCTTGATCCAGTTGAGTCTGTACTGAGCATCATCCGGGCATGTTACATAGACATCATAGTAGGAGTCGAGAATTGCGAGCGGACCGCCGACACATTCTGCTTCACGTACTTCTACAGGAGAAGCATCGCCGAGCCATTTATGCTTCAGCATCTTGTCGCCGTTTGCGTTTGTGCTGAGTTCGAAGATATCGAAGTCATCATCTTCACCGTAAGTACCCCAGTTGTTCTGCGGGGACTGGAACGGATCATACATCTGATCGAGCCATGCGCAGATCAGAGCAGGGTTCTTCGCGTTAGCTGTAACAACGCAGCGGCCGCGGTCGAAACCGGATGTGAAGGAACCGTTGCACGGTGTGATGTTCTTAACGTCAGCTTCGAGTGCAGGGAGCGGTACCCAGCCCTTTCCTGCAATCAGGTCATCCATGGAGACACCGGCAATGTTCGCAACGTCCCATGAGAAGCAGACGCCGTAACGTCCTGCCTTACCCTTGGCAACATATGTATTCCAGTCCTGTGTCCATGCTTCTTCATCCATCAGACCTTCCGTATAGAGCTTGTTCAGCCACTGAACGCCCTTCTTCCAGCCTTCTGTTGTTGCCGGGCAGATAACCTTCTTATCATCTGTAACTACGATATGACGGCCGGGATCCGGATCACCGTAGCCTTCGCCAAAACCGTTGCAGAGAATCGTGCAGTCTTCGTTGCCGCCGTTCATGATGAAGGACATCGGGATAATGCTTCCGTCAATGCCGAATTCCTTCTTCAGCGCATCAGCGTTGTCACGGAAAGCGATCAGAGCCTGTTCGAACTCATCAACTGTTGAAGGAACGGGAATGTTCAGGAAGTCGAGCCATGCCTTGTTGATGAAAGGCATATTGCCGACTGTCTGAATCGCTGTCTTTTCATAACCGAGCTGTTCGATCCAGGGAAGAGCCCAGATATGACCGTCAGCGTCTGTACACATTGCTCTGTATTCCGGAGCCTGCTCGAATACTTTCTGCAGGTTCGGCATATACTTGTCAATATAGTCTTCGAGGTTAAGAATGACACCCTGCTTTGCATACTTCAGCAGATCAGTATCATTGAAACTGGCTGAGAATACAAACTCGGGAAGAGTCTTGATATTGGACATTTCAAGGGCAATCTTATCTCCCCACTGGTCGCTCTGAATTGTCTTCCACTCTACATGGACATTTGTCTGTTCTTCCAGTCTCTTGAAGATTGTACGGTTGTTCGGCTGAGATTCGGAACCTACCGGGTAACTTGTCAGACCGGAAATTGTAGCTGTTTCACTGAGCGGGAAAGCAAGTGTAGCGGGATCAACGTCCGTTCCGCCACCGCCGGCAGCGCCACCGCCGCCGCTTCCGCAGCCTGCCAGAAGAACAGCAGACATAGCCACCGAAAGAACAAATGCACTTCCTTTTTTGAATACTTTAGACATATTTTCTCCTGTAATTATCTGTTTTAATGTTTGAATTTAAATCATCCCTTAATCGCGCCGGCCATGATTCCGTTGTCAAAATACTTCTGGAAGAACGGATACATGATCATCAGCGGAAGGCTTGAAATAATAATTGTCGCATACTTCAGCAGTTCAGCCAGACGGGCACGCTCTGCAGTACTCTGCATGTCGGAAACCATTCCCGGCTCAGGCTGGCTCTGAATCAGGATTGAACGGAGAACCAGCTGCAGAGGCTGTTTGGAAGCACTGTTGAGATAAATCATTGCGTCAAAATAGCTGTTCCACATACCGACGAACTGCCACATGGAAATCGTGGCGATAATCGGTGTGACAACAGGAAGCAGAATCTTAAAGAAATAAACCATTTCATCTGCGCCGTCAATTTCCGAGGCTTCCTGCAGATCACGCGGAATACCCTGGTAATATGTTCTGGCAATAATCATATTCCAAACACTGAATGCGCCCGGAAGCAAAATTGCCCAGATTGTATCGAGCATTCCCAGATCCGAGATCAGCAAGTATGTCGGAATAAGACCGCCGCCGAAGAACATCGTGATGACGAACAGAACGTTGAAGAATCCTTTTCCTTTAAAATCCGGACGGGACATCGGATATGCCGCAAGCAGCGTTACGACAACCGAAATGATCGTGAACAGAATCGAATAGATCAGAGCGTTTCTGAAACCGACCCAGATCTGTTCGTTTCCGAGGACACGTTCATACGCGGTCAGCGTCCACTTCGAGATATCTAATGTCAGACCGGAATTCTGAAGAACGATCGGATCGACAAATGAAGCAAAGATGATGTAAATCATCGGGAGAATAATCGCAACAATGAAGAGACCGAGAAGGATATAACCGATAATCAGAATTGTCTTATCTTCTACCGGATACTTGGAAAACTCACTTTTCTTTTTCATATCCACTTCTCCTCATCAGATGCCCTTTCCTTCGTTCATACTCTGAACAATCTTGTTCATCGTAATCAGAAGGATGACATTAATAACCGTGTTGAACAGACCGACCGCCGTGGAGAATCCGTAGTCACCGTCAAGAAGACCTTTTTTATAGACGTACGTTGAGATGATTTCGGATGCGGACAGGTTCATGTCTGTCTGCAGCGCATAGGCTTTTTCAAAACCGATACTCATGATGTTACCAACGGACATAATGAACTGAATCAGAACAGTATCCTTAATTGCCGGCCATTCAACAGCTTTAATCTGCTGAATAATGTTGGCACCGTCGATGACCGCAGCTTCCTTCAGTTCCTTGCTGGCATTGGAAAGAGCAGCAGTATAGATGATGGACGCCCAGCCTGCACCCTGCCAGATACCGGACGCGATGTAAATCGTACGGAACGCAGAGGGCATGATCATGAAGTTTGTGTTGGTTCCGAGCATTGAATTGAGCATTCCCGTCGGCGACAGCAAGATACGGACGATACCGCAAAGGACGATGACGGAGATGAAATTCGGCATGTAGAGAACCAGCTGGATTTTCTGTTTGATGCTCGAGCTCAGGATACGGTTGAGCAGGAACGCAAGCAGAATCGGAATCGGGAATCCCCACAGCAGTCCGAATACACTCAGTTTCAGTGTATTCATCAGATAGCTGAGGAAATCCGGAGATGAAAGGAAACGAGAGAAATGGGCAAAACCAACCCACTCACTTCCCAGGATTCCACGGATCGGATTATATTCTGTGAAAGCAATCAGAATTCCGCCCATGGGAATGTATCTGAAAATGATTGTCAGCAGGAATGCCGGCATGATGAAAATCAGATACAACTGCCAGTGCTGCTTAAAATAAACCAAAGCATTATGAAGCTTCGAACTTGAAGCAGCACCGGCAGCACTGTTTCCAGAAGCTTTCCCCATAAAAATCCTCCTTTTGCAGGAGTTACGCCTGCAAAACACGTACGCCGCGGCTATTTTTTGTACATGTAATGTAAGCGGTTACTCCAAGACATTCTCATAGTAACATTCAAAATGTGCAAAAACAATATTTTATTGTGCATTTGCACACTTCCAGATCCCTTCCACACTTGCGTTAGCTCAGTAAGAAACACTATTATCAGGATTATCTGCTCACAAACACGCTTTATATATGAGTATGTCTCATTTCCGCCGCCCGGTTTAAAAGACTCTATTCAATAAATAAAGGGAAAACGCAAACATCAGTTTAATGACATTTGTCACATGAATTATTAATTACTGTGCATTTAACCGCTTCCGTTTTTGGCACTTGTGCTATAATAACTGCATATATATGATATTTCCAAAGAATTGTCATAGTTCTGCGTTTTTTATGTGTTCAAATGGTATAATTTGGATGCAAAACAGAACAGGAATATCATATGAATAAAAAAGTAACCATCCAGGACATTGCCGACGCTCTGGGGATAAGCAGAAACACCGTATCCAAAGCCATCAATAATTCTGACGGCATTTCCGAACAGACAAAAGAAAAAGTACTGCAGAAGGCCATTGAAATGGGATACAAACAGTTTTCTTACATTTCTTCACTGGCCAGTATCATGTCGGAAGAGACAGAAACGGAGATTAAGGGGAATATTTCTCTCTTTATCACCTCGTACGTCACATATTCCCATTTTGCTTCAGCGCTGATTGACAAGATCCATAAAGAGATCACGGATATCGGATATACCCTGACGATATACAGAGTTTCCAAAGACAACATCAGAGATCTGACACTGCCGAAATCCTTTCTGAAGGAAAATACGCAGGCAATTCTCTGTATCGAGATCTTTGATGCCGCATATGCCGATATGATCTGCGGTCTGAACATGCCTGTATTATTCGTGGACGGTCCGGCAAGAAGAAATGAGCGTTCGGTACAGGCAGATCTGCTGATGATGGACAATACGTCCGAAATCACCAGATTTGTCAATCTCATGGTCAGCGGCGGTTTGAAGAAAATCGGCTTCATCGGCGATTATGAACATTGTCAGTCATTCTGGGAAAGATATATTTCATATCGGATGGCATTGGCCGAAGCCGGCGGAGAATTTGATGAACGTTTTGTCATCAAGTACTTTGACAGAGTACTTGACAATCTTGCCGAAAAGCTGGAAGTCCTTGAAGAGATGCCTGACGTGTTTATCTGCGCAAATGATTTTGTGGCAACCGATGTGATGCGGTTTCTCAGCATGAAAGATGAAGGTCTTCTGAAAAAGGTGCGGATCCTCGGGTTTGACGATTCGCATGAATCAAGAATCGTCTATCCTCCGTTGTCAACGGTGCATATACATTCACAGGTCATGGCTTTCTCGGCTCTCCATCTCCTGATGACGAGAATCAAAGAACCGACCATGGAGTATCGGACAATCTACGTCGCAACCGATCTTGTACTGAGAGAATCCACCGAGTTCTGACGGGAGAAATACATGAACATTTTTTCTTACGAAAGCAAGTTCAGTCAGGTCATGCTGAAACTGAGTTACAGCTGCTGGCTGAATCTCCTCTGGTTTATCTGCTCGATTCCGGTGTTTACCATCGGTGCATCAACAACGGCTCTGTATACAGTTACGCTGAAGATTGCGGATGAGACAGAGTCGAATATCACAAAGCAGTTTTTCCAGGCTTTCAAAAGAAATTTTGTTCAGGCAACACGGCTTTGGCTGATTATGCTTCTTGCCGGTATTCTGATCGGCGCGGATCTCTATATTGTTTCCCATATGCGGGCTGCCTCAACCGGTTTCCCCGCAGTGATATGGACTTTGGGTCTGGCCCTGAATATCTGCGCGGCAATCATCTATACCGTGATTCTGATGTATGTCTTCCCTTTGCTCGCAAGGTTTGAAAATACGGACATCGAGATGATCAAGAACTCGTTTCTGATCGGTATTCATTACCTGTTCTGTACGATCATGGTGGCAGCTGTCCACTTCGTGATGTTCTATGCGGTAGTCGCTTTATTCACTCCGCTGATTCTCTTCGGCGAAGGCCTGTGCGCGCTGATCTCCTCATATTTCTTTCTGAATGTATTCCGGGTATTGTCAACAACGCCGGAAGAGGAAGAACAATGAGAGGATCCCCGGAAGAGCGCGCAGCCGTCAGAAGATCATTCAAACGGATGAATCTGAAGGAAAAGGCTGCCTATATTGCCACGTATTACAAACTTCCCCTGTTTACCGCATTCGTCGTTATTGCGGTTGCAGTCACCTCGGTAATCCACCAGATCACAAAGAAAGACGTTGTTCTGTATGCGGCGGAAGTCAATATCGTCATGGGAGAAGATCTTACCCGCACGCTTACAGAGGACTTCCTGAGTAATCAGGGTCTGGATATAAAAAAGAATGAAGTTCTTGTTTATCAGGGTCTTTATATTGATGAAGATCCGGCCAATGAGAATCATCAGTTCGCGTATGCTTCAAAGCTGAAGATCCTCGGCGCCATCAACGCCAGACAGATGGACATCGTATTCATGAATGACAACGCCTATTCGCAGATGTCTTCCAGTGGTCTGCTTCTTCCAATGGATACTGCCCTGCAGCAGGATCCTGAGCTGTATGAACAGCTTAAGCCCTTCCTGAGAGAAGAAACCGTGATTATCGAAGACAATTCGATCGAATATGATCTGAATGAATCAGACACATATGAAGCAGTAACCGAACAGCAGATCAATGCTGTTGATGTATCTTCCCTTCCGGTATTCCGGAACGCGCAGATGGACGGCAGTCTCTATATCGGAGTCATTGCCAACACCACTCATATTGAAGAGGTCCGCGCCTGGCTGGCATATCTCTTCAGTATCAAATGAAAACGTGTCGCTCTGACACATCCCAAAGGCTGTAACGGTGAAAGACCGTGCCAGTAAGCCGGGGCCCGTTCGTTTAATATCCGGCCACCGACTTCATAATTCTTTCAATCCATAGAAAGGGGCAAAACACATTATGGCAACAGTAACATTGAAACACATCCAGAAGATTTATCCGAACACAGAACCCGCAAAGTCAAAGAAGAAGAAAAAGAAGGAAGAACAGCCGGTTGAAGAGAAGAAGTACAAGCTGAAAGTCACCGACGAAGGTGTAGTTGCAGTTGACGACTTCAATCTTGACATCGCAGACAAGGAATTCATCGTACTTGTCGGTCCTTCCGGATGCGGCAAATCCACAACACTGAGAATGGTCGCAGGTCTCGAAGAGATCACCAGAGGCGAGCTGTACATCGACGACAAACTTGTCAACGATGTAGCGCCGAAGGACAGAGACATTGCAATGGTATTCCAGAACTACGCTCTCTACCCTCACATGACGGTAAGACAGAACCTGGAATTCCCGCTGAAGCTGAGAAAAGTTCCGCAGGCTGAAATCGACGAAAGAGTTAACCAGGCTGCAGAGATTCTCGGCATCGTGCAGTATCTCGACAGAAAGCCGAAGGCTCTTTCCGGCGGTCAGAGACAGCGTGTTGCGATCGGACGTGCAATCGTACGTGAACCGAAGGTACTGCTGATGGATGAACCTCTCTCCAACCTTGACGCAAAGCTCCGTAACCAGATGAGAGCTGAAATCATCAAGCTGAGAAAGAGAATCAACACAACCTTCATTTATGTAACGCATGACCAGACCGAAGCAATGACGCTGGGTGACAGAATTGTCATCATGAAGGACGGTGAAGTCCAGCAGATCGGCACACCTCAGGAAGTCTTCAACAACCCGGTCAACACATTCGTCGCAGGATTTATCGGCATGCCGCAGATGAACATGTTCAACGGCAGACTGGTAAAGAAAGACGGCAAATATGTTGTTCAGATTCAGGACGCCGAGATTGTTCTCTCTGAACAGAAGCAGAAGAATCTGGCAGCGAAGAACGTTGAAGAGATGGATGTCACAGTCGGCGCAAGACCCGAGCACATCTCACTGGATTATGTTGAGGGCGGAATGATGGAAGGCACTGTGGAAGTCAGCGAAATGATGGGTTCCTCCGTACATCTCCATCTGAACACACTCGGCAGAGACTGCATCATCATTGTTCCGACACTTGATCTCAAGGACAATACCGCTATGGATAT
Source organism: uncultured Erysipelotrichaceae bacterium (assembly GCA_902766435.1). Taxonomy (GTDB): domain Bacteria; phylum Bacillota_I; class Bacilli_A; order Erysipelotrichales; family Erysipelotrichaceae; genus Bulleidia. Next base: position 22,367 of record CACXDM010000043.1, read on the forward strand.
CGGCGCTAAAGTGAAATTCACCTTCGCACCGAATGCGGTACATGTATTCAATCCCTGGGATGGTAAAAACCTGGAATTCTGATTCGTGTTACACAATCGAGTAGGAGGGAGTGATTAGCTCCCGTCCTCTCACAGCACCGTGCGTACGGACCCGTACACGGCGCTTCCAATAC
>CACXDM010000044.1 GCA_902766435.1 uncultured Erysipelotrichaceae bacterium
CCGGGTATTGTTGGTGATACCGGGTCAGGTAAGATATTTTCTGCCTCAGCTGGGTATTAACCGTATCAGTATTCAGACGGAAGTCTTAGGCACCGCAGGTGCCATGGAAGCCCCGTCTATAATGCAAACCATTTAGGCGGGGAGGTTCACGGATCTCGTTAATCACACGCAGATGTATTATGCGGGCACAGCCGTTTCGGCTTCGCCGCTGTTTGCTTCAGATGCCAATCTGTATCCCGGAGAGATCCGGAAATGCGATATGGCAAAGATTTACCAATACACCAATACACTGTACAAGGTTCATATGACAGGCAGTCAGCTGAAAAAATATATGGAAAGGTCAGCCGGATATTTCATATACAATCCGGCAGAAAGAAAGATTTCCGTGAATAAGAAAATTCCGGACTTTCTGTACCAGCTGTTTGAGGGCGTAAACTACGAAATCAATCTTTCCCAGCCGGTCGGAAGCCGGATTGAAAACCTGACATGGCCAGACGGAATACCGGTTAAAGATGATATTGAATGTGATATCGCCGTAAATAATTACAGCGCTGTATCCGAAATTCTGATTCCCGGGACTGTCTATGAGGAAAATGACATGCCGGTGCTTCTGGATTCGGATATCCGCAGTGATATCGGCGGTATACGGGAGCTGATCCGGGATTACATCATCAATGTGAAAAAAGGTATGGTTACACATGAAGCAAACAATAACTGGAAGATTACCGGCATTGGTTAAGAACATTAAGCTGTTAACGGAAGGGGAAAACGATGGAAAAGACAATACGGAAATACACAGAATTATTTAAAGATGAACTGTGTTTCAGAAATATTCCGGATGCGGAAGGAAAAGCCATTGCCTATGCCGGCAGGCTGAGGGAAATGTATGCATCTGAGGAGTTCCGGAACTTCAATATTTATCCGACTGTTGACACCGTTAAGGTATTCGCGGTGATTGCCATGTGTCTTGAACTGAGAAGTTACGGGTTTTCCGATCCGGAAATCATTGACTTGGTCAATCATGCCTTTCACCGGATCAGAAAGATGTTCAGTATCCTTCTCGGCGGAATCAACCTTCTGCCCAACAGTTACCATATCGCGGAAAAATGGAATATCAATGATCATGAAAAACGGGTTAAAGACGGAAGTCTGACATATGATTTATTTGATGTCAGTGACGGAAAGATCGAATACCGTGTCACCGGCTGCGCATATGTAAGAATGTTTGAAGAGTACGGAATCCGCAGTCTTTGTAAAATCTTCTGTCTGACGGATATGACTTCCTATGCCGGACTGACGAGGCATGTCAGGTTCATCAGACACTCGGATCTCTCCGACGGTGACTGCTGTCATGATGAGGTCATCAGGAAATAACCGCTGAAAGGAGTTTGCGTTATGCTGGAAAACAGAATATATGTCGGTCTGCGCGACAGGATCAGTCACGAGCAGTATTTCGAAACAGAGGATTACAAGGAAGCGCTGAAGGGTATCTGTAAAAATTACCACACACCTTTTTCCGTACAGGTGATAGAAGGCGGATATTTTCACGATGACGGAACGTGGGTGGATGAAAATACGCTTCTGATCACACTGATCGGTATTCCTGAAACTACGGTATATAAGATTGCGAAAGAGATATGCATTGTCTTTCATCAGGAATCAGTCATGATCACTGCTGATCAGGTCTTATGTTTCAATGTCCGGGACTATTCCAATCAGTAAAGCATTAAAAACCGGGCGATCCCGTATTGCTGTGCCGGAATCTGATCCGGTTTTTTATTTTGAATCTGTGCCTAATTAGGGATAGTCGAATTGATGGCGAATGTAAGAATATAGCTGTAAGGAGGAAACATCATGACGGAAAACGATGTGATTTATATTACCCTGAATCATTTTGATGACTATATCGGTTATGAAGCAGTAAGACCCGGGATGAGACTGAAGCTGATCAAGGACCACAATAATCCGTATGATGACGAAGCGGTCATGGTACGGACGGAAAGAGGGGAAAAGTGCGGCTATGTGGCCAACAGTGTTCACAGCGTATGCCGCGGAACATACTCGGCAGGTCATATCTATGAATCCTTCGGTGAGGAAACATTCTGTACGGTGAAGTTTGTATGTGAGGATCTGGCAATCGGTGTAATGGAGTTTCACTGATCCCTTTCCGTTCGGAGACTGTATATGGGAGTATCCGTACCGAAGAAACTGTATGTTTCCGTAAAGGCAAGGATCGATCAGGATGGCTTTGCGGTTCCTCTTTCCGTCATCTGGCGTGATGAGAGGGAATTTCCGGTGGAGCGGGTGCTGAATGTCATACCGACACTGACGGCTGCCGGAGAGGAAGCACTCGGCTATACATGTATGATCCGCGGTCAGAAAAGGACAGTCTATCATGAACAGGGACGGTGGTATGTCATCGTTCAGGGCAAACCGTTTCGGCAATGACAAAAAAGAACAGGAGGAAGACATGATCACAAAGAAGTATCTGAAGGAAATGAGTGAAGAAGATGCCGGCAGACTGAAGCAGCAGATCCTCGGAACGATCCGCTGCCGTAAAGAAGACAACAAGACCGTACCGAATACAGCAGATATCGCATGTCCGCACTGCGGTTCGAAAAAGATCATCAGATGGGGATACAACGGAAACGTACAGAAGTACCACTGCAAAAACTGCTTCAGTTATTTCTCTTCCACAACGAATACCGTCTTTTCTTCTTCCGCCATGGATTATGAAGTATGGTCTGCGTTTCTTGACTGTGAATTCAGGGGAATGGCGCTGCAGGAAGAAGCGGATCTGATCTCCCGTTCCAGAACGACATGTTTCAATATGAGAAGGAAGTTCTACCGGATCGCCGAGAAACTGATCACTGCCGGAACTGTATGAGCAGGAACAGGGAAATTCCCTGTTCTTGTTCAGAATGATCTGAGATAATGATGTCAGCAGATTAAAGGAGTTTGATGATGGGACTGTTTGACAGACTGAGAAAAAAGGAAAAACCGGCGGAAGAGGAAAAGAAGCCGGAAAGTATCTGGGACATTGCATACCAGGCAGTACCTCAGGGATACCGGAAGGATGACGGAGAGCCGTTCATCGTCTTTACGCTGACTGAGGATACACCGACAATCCTGCCGATGGATCCCAAGCGGATGATCGGTATTGACGGCAAGCCTCTTGAGGATTTCCGTCTGTCACTGTTCAGCCTGAGCGAAGACAAGGTCGTTGACACACTGCCTTTCTATTCCTGTATTAATATTCTTTCAGGGTACGTTCAGGAACTGCGTGAACCGTATGTTCTGATCCGGGCGCTGACACATGATGATCTGGTGCAGATTCAGAATGATGTGAGATCGAATATGTTTCAGCGGCAGAAACTGCAGGAGAAGTTTGAAAAGAATCTTGAATTCATCGCTCTGAATGAGACGTCAAAGGAAACAGTCGACAGGGTATTCAGAGAAGGTGAGACAATTGCCTTCAGCAACATTCTTTTCCCTACCGGAAAACTGACTGTCCTGGATCCGCTTTCTGCTCTGGCATATTCCGGGTACTCTTATGTACTGAAAACAGGGATTCCTGCCGGAAAATATGATGTACTTCTTTCCATCGTTCATCCTGAAGATGATACGGTGCGGATTGCCGGCATGAAGCTGCTTGTCTCGGAGAAGGAGGCAGTTAGATATGAATTCTCACCGCTGTACGCGGAAGATGATGAAAATAAAGCTCTTGCGGGAGTGCCGGTCGATGCCGGTTCCGCTGCTTTCTGCGATGGCGAAACACTGAAGGCATGGCAGGCATTTTATCAGGAATGGCTGAAGGAGAATCCCGAAGGCAATTTCTACAATGACTATCTGATGGCCTTCTTTCAGGAAAGCTATGAGAAAAATCCCTCTCTGCAAAGAGAAGGAGGAGACTTCATCCGTTACCGGATACCCGATACGGAGTATGAGATCGTTATCTCCGCGACCGGATACGGAGACGGCATGTACAGTGTATTTACCGGATATGATGAAAATGATGAGGTTACTGATCTTGTCGTTATGTTTATCAATCCGGATCTGTTCTGAACCTGAGACTGTTCCGCTGATGTTTCCCCAAATATGTTTCCGGTGACGGAAATGGCATCATGAAACATTCTTTGCACGGGAAGATGGTATAATCATTCCCGGATAGATGATTCGGAGGAGGTTACATGCATAAGGAAGGGAACCCCGAAGTACGCTTCGAAGACCTCATCATTCCCGAAGGTCATTCTGAACTGACCGCCGAAGAGATTGATGAGCTGATCTTTGAAATGAGACTTCGCTGATTTGAATTGTCTTTCATCCAACGCCGGAAATGTTATGTTCCGGCTTTTCTTTTCCGGCGGAATCATTTCCCGGATATAAGAGAAGGCATGAAGAAAACACACCGCATTCAGCGCTGTTATGAATATAAACAATTCAGAGTTCTGTTATTTCTGCTGCGCTTCAATATACGCTTCACGGCATTCTTCAATGATCTTCGCGGCGGAATGGCGGTGATGGTAGCCACCTGTTTCCACCTTGATGCCCTGCAGTACTTTGTAGTTCTGGAAGAAGTTTTCAATCTCCTCAAGTTCAAATACAGGCAGATCACTCAGTTCACTGACATTATCGTATCTCGGATCACAGTCGACGACAGAGATCAGCTTGTAATCGACTTTGCCGTCATCGATCATGGAAAGATAACCGAGTACTCTGGCCGGTACGATACAGCCCGGGAAGGTAGGATCCTTGCATATGACAAGGATATCGAGAGGATCTCCGTCCGGTGCCAGCGTGTTTTCGACGATGCCGTATTCCGTCGGGTATGTCATGGCGGTATACAGCACCCGGTCGAGATGAATTCTTCCTGTTGTGTGATCGACTTCATATTTGTTTCTTGAGTTCAGGGGAATCTCAATTAAAGCATCAACTACGATCTTTTCCATATTTTTCCTCCGTGATCATATTCCTTTCATGTGCTGCATCTTTTTGCGGCAGCGGGGACATATTTCCTTTTCAAAAGACGCTTCATAGCCGCAGTTTGAACAGCTGCAGTTTCTTGCATATCTGAAACCTCCGACATAGGAGGGATCTTCGATTTTTTCGTGAATCCAGTGGGGAACGGCATTCTGGAACGCAGCCAGTACAGACTGTCCTTTGCCAACCCGGATTCCTTTTTTGGATACCTGATCCATACCGCGCTCCTTTCTCAGTCTTTGAGTTGTATTATAACTGATTCTCCCGGGAATAAAGTGTCAGGAAAGTGAAACCATACGGTGTGTCCGAAGCTCAGGATTTCTGCCACTATGAAAGACTGACTGTGTATAATGAAGATGTTTCTTGATTTGGAAAAGAGGTGTCATATGCAGATGACTGTCAGATTATTTGCACAATTCATATCGCTTCTTGCGAATCCGCTGATCTGGGTGCTTCCCATGGCGGTCCTTTCCTTCGGTTACCACGGTGTTTTGAAAAAAACGGGTCTGCGGACAAAACTGACATGGATTCCCGTAATTGCGGAACACAGGCTGTCAAAGATCCTGTTTGCGAACACGCGGGCATTCTGGCACGCTGTGATTTTCGCGCTCGTATTTCTTGCGGGAACGGTTTATCTGGATACATTTTCACTGCCGTCCTTCAATATCGGATATATCTACTATATCTTCGGTCTTGCCGCATACGGCTTTTACATGATCCGTGTTTACTGGCGTCTGTGCAAATCATTCAATAAAGGCATTCTGTTCAGACTGGGAACACTGCTTTTCCCGCCGCTCTTCGTTACAATTCTCGGCTGGGGAAAGACGAAGTTTGATCACGGTCCCGTTTTCCGCCGTTCCTTTATACCCGGAAGATTATTTACCTTCCTCAGGGAAGCATTCATGACACTGCTTCTGCTTGGTGAAATCGCTGCGGTTGCATTCGTTGTCGGCCTGATTAATTTCAATATTCTGAAACCCAGACTGCTGGTTTATTTCATGCAGATGGAGATACATGATGCCGTTAAGGATGTAACGGATACCGGTGAAGTGATCACAAGAGAAGATCTTCTGAATCAGGAAACAATTGCGTCCATGCCGGTAAGCCGTGAGAAGTATTATCCGGATCATACCGGGGATGAGAAGGTTGTTGTCATGGAATATATCATCGGTTCCAACCTGGAAAACGGTATGGGACTTGCGTCAGTAAACATCAATCAGATGAAGGACGCGACTGCCAAAGGTGACGGCGTTACATTTGTGCTGGAAGCAGGCGGAAGTCTGAGATGGTTTACACCGGGAATCAATGACAAGACACTCGGGCGCTATACCGTGGAAAACGGAAAACTGCAGAAAGTGCTGGACCGTCCGGCAAATCAGACAATGTCTTCCAAAGAAGAGCTGCTTGACTTCATTACCTGGACAAAGGAAAACTATCCGGCTGACCGGTATATGCTTGTGTTCTGGAACCATGGCGGCGGACTCAGTCTCGGCTATGGGCAGGATTACTATAATCCGGGCAGAGAGAATGATATGGGTGTGATTTTCGTGGATTCCCTTGCGGAGGCAGTACGTGAGTCCGGTGTGAAGTTTGATCTGATCGGATTTGACGCCTGTCTGATGCAGGACATTGAAATCACATATATTCTTGAACCGTATGCGGACTATTATCTTGCGTCAGAAGAAGTGGAGGACGGCATCGGCTGGAACTATACATACGGTTTCGGAGAACTGGCAAAAAATCCCGCGCTTTCCACCGAGGAGTTCGGAAAGGCAATGATTGCCAGTTATGATCCGTACAACATGGCCCTCAGCTCTGATCATAAAGCAAACCCGATGCTGACACTGTCACTTGTGGATCTGACGATGGCCAAACCGCTGTATGACAGACTGACGGAATTATACCGGGCACAGAAGGATGCCGTGCTTGAGGATCCCCGTAATTTTGCCGAGATCAGTATTGCGGCTTCAAATGCCTATACATTCAACAACAGCGAACAGATTGATATGATTGATTATCTGCTGCTTCTGCAGTCACTCGACTATGATTACTCCATCTTCTCAGAAGAAGATTATCAGAATCTGATTGAACAGACGGAAGCTGCAGTCCTTTATCAGAACGGGAACGCTGCGGAACAGATTCACGGTATTGCGCTGACATTCCCTTATGCGGACTATACCAATTATCATTACATTTACGATCAGTACAAAGCATTCGGTATGGATGACGCCGAAGAGCTGTACAGTGATTTCTTCAGTATCATCACTGCCGCAAATCAGAAGGAAGAAACATCTGAAAGCATAAGCATATTCGCAAAGAAGACAGACTATACGACACAGGAATGGTACAGATCAGGCTTTGAGGATTATGCCGGAGAGAGTCTTCCGGGGCGTGATATTCCGCTTGTTCAGACAGAAGGTGGATGGCTGCCGAAACTGACGGAAGCCACCTGGAATACAATCGCGGATGAAAAACAGATTGCATTCATGGATACGCCGGACGGACTGAAATACCTGGGAACGGACTATACCGGAAATCTGGATGAAAACGCGCATCTGCTTGTGACGGAAAGTGATACCTGGATCACGGTCAACGGACATCCTGTCTGCTATGAAGCTTCCAAGCCGAGATCCGTCGCGGCAGGTACGCTGTATTCGGGAACGACGAAGGCGCTGCTGAACGGAAAAAGAGAGGTTGTTGTTTTCATCGAATGGGCAGCTGTAAGACCGGACTTTGAAGGAAACGTGACAGGCAGGGTACTCGGATATCATTATGCGGATGATGAAAATGCCTATACAGCGAAGGGTCTTGAAAAATTCGGCACCGGTGATTCGCTGCAGTTCATCTTCAGCTGGTATGATGAACAGGGGAATCTTCTGAAGACGGAACCTGAGAAAGATGCGGTATTCGTCATCAAAGGCACCGGACTGACCGTTGCCGAAACCGTACTGGAACCCTGTACGCTGAAAAAAGGAATTGTTCTTCAGGATGTATTCCAGCGTATTCTCCTGAGTGAACTGAAAGATTACTCCGTTGGTGAGGAATAGACAACAGAACAGTGAAGAGAGACCGATACGTGAAATGTATCGGTTTTTCTGTATAATAGGGGATGTTGTCAATGACAGGATCTTTGCCGTTTTCTGTATTCAAAGCGGTGTTTCGGGAGGTAATGATGAAACGCAGAATGATTTGTTTCAGTGAAGCGGCTTATGTCTTCGGCATGATCCTGCTTGCGCTCGGTACGGCTTTTATGGAGAAGGCGGACTTCGGCATGTCAATGGTCGTCGCTCCGGCCTATCTTCTTCATCTGAAGATATCGCAGTATATACCCGGTTTTACGTTCGGCATGGCGGAATATGTTCTGCAGGCAGTATTGATTTTTTGTCTGTCCGTAATCATGAGACGGCTGAAGAAAGGATATCTCTTTTCCTTTGTGACGGCTGTTCTGTACGGATTCATCCTGGATTTCTGTATCTCTCTGGTGAATCTGATGCCGTTTACGGGTATTCCGTTCCGGGTGATCTGCTTTGCACTCGGAATGATCATGTGTACGGCAGGTGTCGCATTCCTGTTTCATACTTATATTTCACCTGAGGCATACGAACTGTTTGTAAAGGAAATATCCGAAAAGTATCATCTGGAGATCGGAAGAGTAAAGACGTTCTATGATCTGACAAGCTGTCTGATCAGTGTTCTGCTTTCCTTTCTGTTTTTCGGCTTCGGCCACTTTGAGGCGGTAAAGGCGGGAACGTTTGTCTGTGCTTTGCTTAACGGCTGGCTGATCGCTCAGTTCTCCGGACTGTATGACAGAACACTGGAATTCCGTGACGCGCTTCCATACCGCAGAGTATTTGAGCAGGAGTGAATATATGCTGAAGATGAGAGAAGCTGACTTTGAACATGCCCGCCGTGAGTGGGAATTCATCAAAGAGATGCCGGCAGATGAAAACGGCATGACCAATCCCTGGGCGGGTTTATCCGAAGAAGAGTTTTTGAAGGATGGCCTTACGCAGATGATGTCTTACGCAAAAGGGGAGAATCTGCCGGAAGGCTATGTTCCCGAGACATTTTACTTTCTCTATGATGATGAAGAGATTGTCGGCCATTTCCGTATCCGTCATTATCTGACGGAAGCTCTCCGTAAAGGCGCAGGACATATCGGTTACTGCATCGGCAGGAAGCACCGGGGAAAGGGATACGGAACAGCGGGAATGAATCTGATCATCCCGATTGCTTCAGAAATCATACCGGAAGAAGAAATATGGCTCAGGGTGAACCGTGACAATCTTCCTTCCATCCGGGTGATGCTGAAATGCGGCGGACATATTGTCAGTGAGGATGACGAGAAATACTATGTCCGAATACCGAAAACGAAAGAAGTGAATGATGAATGAGAAGATGAAAGCGGAAAACGAACTTATTTCCGTTCTGAAAAAGATGGGTTATCCCGAAGATTTCGGAAGAGTCATTGCCGGCGAACTGCGTACGGAGAAGGCAATGAAAAGAATGAGCAGTTACCTGAGACAGGCGCGTCCTGAAAGTCCTGAGGAAATCGCGGATGAGATGCTGGCGATTATCGATGACAGAGACCGCTGGACACGGAAGAAGATCGCCGAATACAACAACAGCAGATACAATGATCTGCTTCTGCACGGTCTGAACGAGGACGAAGACTGAGAAAAAACAGTGTAAAGAGGCGGGAAATGGTGTAACATATCCGCGTGACCGCATGATAATACTGCGGTCCGGAGGAAGTTTATGAAGAAAACAACAAAGACAGTATGTATGGCTTTGCTGAGCGGGATC
>CACXDM010000045.1 GCA_902766435.1 uncultured Erysipelotrichaceae bacterium
CCTGCCGGATTGACAGGAGTAATCTGATTATGATTTGTACTGCTCTTCAACGAGTCTTTCACCGCCGTAGATGGAACGGAGTTTCGGTTTGTCGATCTTGCCTGTGGCGTTGCGGATGACATCGGCGAAGATCAGTTTTCTCGGTCTCTTGTAGCGCGGCAGCTCACGGCAGAATTCGTTGACTTCATCCTCAGTGAGTTCCATTCCTTCCTTCACCTGGATAATCGCTGCGGCAATTTCACCGAGTCTGTGATCCGGAAGACCGATCACGGCAACATCATGGATCTTCGGATGGGCAGCGAGGAAGCTTTCAATCTGAACCGGGTAGAGGTTTTCGCCACCGGAAATAATGACATCTTTCTTTCTGTCAACGAGATAGATGAAACCTTCTTCATCCTGTCTTGCCATATCACCGGTATGGAGCCAGCCGTTTTCAAGTACTTCAGCGGTAGCTTCGGGGTTCTTATAGTATTCAACCATTACACCTCTGCCTTTGACGCAGAGTTCACCGACATCTCCCTGTTTGACAGGCTTATTGTTTTCATCAACGATCTTGATTTTCCAGCCGTAACCCGGAACACCGATTGCGCCGACTTTATGAACATTTTCCAGACCGAGATGAACACAGCCCGGACCGGTGGATTCGGACAGACCGTAGTTTGTGTCATATTCGTGATTCGGGAAGTATTCAAGCCAGCGGCGGATCAGACTGGGCGGAACCGGCTGGGCACCGATATGCATCAGTCGCCACTGAGACAGGCGGTAGTCTTCCTTTTTCAGACGGCCGGAATCCAGAGCCGCAAGAATATCCTGTGCCCATGGAACGAGAAGCCATACGATTGTACATCCTTCATTGGATACCGATGAAAGAATGCTTTCCGGAGAATTTCCTTTCAGCAGAACAGCCTTGCTGCCGGTATACAGGGAACCGAACCAATGCATCTTTGCGCCTGTATGATACAGAGGCGGAATACAGAGGAATGTATCTTCTCTTGTTGTCTTATGATGAATTGCCTCCATCATGGCAGACTGCGAAAGCGCTTCATGAAGAAGAAGGATCGGTTTGGGAAAACCGGTTGTTCCGGAAGAAAAGTAGATGGCTGCTTCATCGGAATCCTGAATCAGAATACGCGGTGCGACGGAAGAACTGTAGGATGATCTGCGGTAATAGTCTTCTGCGTAGGAAGGGCAGTAGTCACCGACAAAGTACAGAAGTGTGTTTGTCTTGAGCTTATTGGCAATTTCCTCAATACGGCCGATGAATTCAGGACCGTAGAAGAGGACATCTGCATCGGAAGCTTTAAGACAGTATTCGATCTCTTCCGCGGTGAAACGGAAATTCAAAGGGACCGCTATTGCGCCGGCTTTGAGGATACCGAAATAGATCGGCAGCCATTCCAGACAGTTCATCAGCAGAATCGCGCATTTCTGACCGGGAAGAATTCCCTGGTCAATCAGCATATTGGCAACTCTGTTTGCCTTTTCATCGAAGACATCCCAGGTAATGGAACGCCTGTAGAAGATAGAGGAAGTGGGCTGAATCAGTTCATATTCTTTCCAGGTAACACGCTGTTCTTCCTTCAGTTCCGGGTTGATTTCGACGAGAGCCACATCCTCGCCGTATAATTTGCTGTTTCTCTCAAGCAGATCTGTAATCGGCATTATTCTAATCCTTCTTTCTGACTGTAATAGTCTGCCAGTTTCTTAAACGCAGGCAGAGAGCGCTTGATCATATCCGTGGATACACAATACGCAATTCTGACAAATCCGGGTGTGCCGAAACTGTCGGCAGGAACAAGCAGCAGATTGAATTCCTTTGCTTTTTCACTGAATGCGTTTGCGTCCGGTTCAGGTGATCTGACAAAGAGATAGAACGCTCCGTCCGGGTGGATACAGCTGAATCCGTACTCTGTCAGCGCATTGTAAATCAGATCCCGTTTTTCTTTATATTCATTGATGTCTGAGACCATACCGCAGCATTTTTCAATGACATGCTGCATCATACTCGGCGCGCAGACATAACCGAGTGCTCTGCCGGCACCGCATACAGCCGCATAGACATCAGCTGAATCCGCCGCTTCATCGGGAACCAGAATATAACCGATTCTTTCGCCGGGAAGTGCAAGAGACTTACTGAATGAATAGCAGACAACTGTATCCCTGTAATACTTTGTGACAAAGGGAACTTTGATATCATCGTATACAAGTTCACGGTAGGGCTCATCTGTTATGAGATAGATCGGATGACCGTATTCTTTCTCCTTCTTTTCGAGAAGGGCTGCCAGTCTGATGATATTCTCTTCTGTATAAACAACACCGGACGGGTTGTTCGGTGAATTGATAATCACCGATTTCGTATTTGCCGAGATGGCTTCTTCCAGAAGACTGAAATCAATCTGGAATGTATCGGGATCTGAACTGACTTCAACGAGTTTCGCACCGGTCGTTTCAACAAATACTCTGTATTCCGGGAAATAGGGTGTAAATACAATCACTTCATCACCGGGCGTATAAAGGGCGGTAAGAATAATCTTAAGGGAAGCAGCTGCGCCGCATGTCATATAGAAGTTTTCCTTCCGGAAATGCGCTGCGTATCTTTCGTTAAGATCACTGGCAATTGCCTGTCTGCATGCGGCATCACCCTGAGCAGATGTATAGCCGTGGACATAGACATCATCATAATTATCTATGAGATTCCTTACTGCCATATTCACATATTTGGGAGCAGGGACATTCGGATTGCCGAGGCTGAAATCAAATACATTTTCAGCACCGATCTCGGCTTTTTTTTGATTGCCGAATTCAAACAGATCTCTGATCACGGAACGGTTATTGCCGTAGTTCTTCATTTGTTCATTAATCATAATCATTTATACCTTTCCTTTGTTCGCTGGCAGATCTTTTCCAATCCGTCCTTATCGTCATTGAGCAGGCGGTTGACACGGCTGATCGTTGTTGTCGATGCGCCGGTTACACCAGAAATCTCTTTATAGGTTTTGTTATCCATCAGCATTTCGCCGACCTGATACCGCTGAGCAATGGACAACAGCTCGGTAGGGGTGCAGATATCTTCAAAGAATTCATAGCACTCACTGATATTGTCCAGACAGAGCAGAGCCTTGAACAGATCTTCGACTGAAGGATCATGAATGTTCTTCTTCATTGCGGTCTCCTTAATGACACTGCACCAGTTTAGCACACTAAAGCGTTAAAATCAAACGGTTAAAAACTTGCAAAAAATAACCAAATAATGTAAACTACACTGCGTCAACGCTTTAGCGCGTTGCAGTATAAGGTGGTAGTAAACAGGAAGGGAGTATTATTATGCTGATTAAAATCATCTTGCTTATTGTATTTTTCGCAATAATGATTGCTGTAGGCTTTTACTGCCGTAAGCATTCAACTGATGTTAACGGATTTGTACTTGGCGGAAGGTCTGTCGGACCGTGGATCACCGCATTTGCTTTCGGAACTTCATATTTCTCGGCTGTCGTGTTTGTCGGCTATGCCGGTCAGTTCGGATGGAAATACGGTGTTGCGGCTACATGGGCAGGCATCGGCAATGCATTGATCGGTTCTCTGATGGCCTGGGTAGTTCTCGGCAGAAGAACACGTATTATGACGCAGCATCTGGACTGCAGTACAATGCCGCAGTTCTTTGAAAAGCGTTTCGGTTCCGTCAGTCTGAAGATCTTTGCCTCAATTGTAACGTTTATCTTCCTGATTCCTTATACGGCTTCACTTTACAATGGTCTGTCGCGTCTGTTCGGCATGGCTTTCAATATTGACTATTCAATCTGTGTTATCGTCATGGCTGTACTTACTGCCGTATATGTGATTGTCGGCGGCTATATGGCTACTGCGATCAATGACTTTATTCAGGGCATCATCATGCTGTTCGGCATCAGTGCGGTAATATTTGCGGTTCTTAAAAGCCAGGGCGGCTTTCTGGCAGCTCTTGACGGCATGGGAAGGGTAGTTGATGAATCTGTTTCCACAACTCCGGGTATATTCAATTCCTTCTTCGGACCTGATCCGGTAAATCTACTCGGTGTCGTGATTCTGACCTCACTCGGCACGTGGGGACTGCCGCAGATGGTACAGAAGTTCTACGCAATCAAGAGTGAGAAATCCATCTCCACCGGTACAATCATTTCCACGGTATTCGCATTTGTCGTAGCCGGCGGATGTTATTTCCTCGGCGGATTCGGACGTCTGTTCTCCGCAAATATCGATATTGCCGCAAACGGATATGACTCGGTTATTCCGACAATGCTATCGGGTCTGCCGGATATCCTGATTGCCATTGTTGTCATCCTTGTTCTTTCGGCTTCAATGTCGACTTTGTCATCTCTTGTTCTGACGTCCAGTTCCACGCTGACACTTGATCTGCTGAAAGATCATGTCATCAAGGATATGGATGAAAAGAAACAGGTATTCATCATGAGAGTGCTGATTGTTGTGTTTGTTGCCATTTCCGTTGTTATTGCAATTATTCAGTACAAGTCAAATGTCACTTTCATAGCTCAGCTGATGGGTGTTTCCTGGGGTGCACTGGCCGGTGCCTTCCTCGCACCGTTCCTGTATGGTCTCTACTGGAAAGGTGTTTCCAGAACCGCGTGTACGGTGAATTTTATCTTTGCGACCGTATTCATGCTTGCAAATATCTTTGTCAAACCGATGTTTCCGGCACTTCTGCAGTCACCGATCAATGCCGGTGCCTTCTGTATGCTGATCGGTCTGGTCATCGTTCCCGTCATATCACTGATCACACCGAAACCGGATCCTGCTGTCGTTAATGACGCATTCTCATGCTATGATGAAAAAGTTCTTGTGGCACAGAAGAGCGCTCTTGCAGATGCGGAAAAATAGAAAGGAAAGCATTGATGAAGATCTTTGATTTTCACACACATACATTTCCCGACAGAATTGCCGCCAAAGCACTTGGCAGTCTCAGTCACGCTTCACATACTGTGCCTTTTGCCGACGGTACGGAAAAGGGACTGATCAGAAAAATGAAAGAAGGGGGAGTCAGCGGATCGCTGATTCTCCCTGTTGCCACTTCTGCTCAGCAGGTGGAAAAGATCAATTCCTCAGCTGCTGAAGTAAACAGAAAATATACAGATGAAGGACTGATTTCATTTGGCTGCATGCATCCGATGTATGAGAACTTTTCCGATGAACTGAAACGCATCAGAGATCTCGGTCTGAAAGGGATTAAGATTCATCCTGTATATCAGGGTCTTGATATTGATGATCCTGTTTTTGTCCGAATCATCAAAGAGGCGGCAGATCTCGGTCTTACAGTGATTACGCATGCCGGTCTCGATATCGGCTATCCCGGTGTTGTCAGATGCTCTCCTCTGCAGTGCAGACATGTTGTGGAGGAAGTCGGCCGGTTCAGTTTTGTTCTTGCCCATATGGGCGGATGGCGGAACTGGGATGAGGTGCCGGATGTTCTTTCAGATACCGGAGTCTTTCTCGATACGGCTTTTTCCACCGGCCGCTTCTATCCTCTGAAGGATGACGGCTACTGGCATGATGAAGACTGCTATCTGCTGAATGAAGAAGAATTCATGCGGATTGTAAAAGCATTCGGAGCCGGAAGAATTCTGTTCGGAACAGACAGTCCGTGGTCTGATCAGAAAGAAAGCATTGCCTTTATTGAAAAGCTTCCTCTCTCAGATGATGAGAAGAAGAAAATCTTATGGGAGAACGCTGCAGATCTGCTCGGTCTGGATTAACGGATTCTAAAACAATCAAAGGAAAGGTCTGATCTCCTTTTTTGGAAATCAGACCTTTTGATCAGATATTTGCAATTTCTTCCTGGCTCAGTGTCTTAAGACCTTTGCCGGTAAGCTTGGCTTCGGAAGCCTTTGTATCGGATGTACGGAAGATCATATAAGCGCTGTTCAGATCTTTCGGTGCAAGAAACGCATACATATATTCAATGTTTACGTTTGCCTCAGAGAAGATCTGCAGCATCTGATCCAGTCCGCCGGGTTTATTGGGAATTTCAACCGCAAGAACAGATGTAAGATGAGCGATGAAATCCGCATCCTTCAGGACGTTTACTGCATGCAGAACATCATCAACGATGATCCTGGCAATGCCGAAATCCTTTGTTTCCGCCAGGGAAAGAGCACGCATATTCACTTCATTTGCGGCAAGGACGGAAGTCATCTTCTGCAGTCTGCCGGGCTTGTTTTCAAGAAAAACAGAAATCTGTTTAATACTCATGATCTCCTCCTAGATCTTTCTTCTGTCAATGACTCTGACAGCTTTGCCTTCGCTTCTTGTGATCGTCTTCGGTGCAACAAGAGTGACTTTAGCCCGGATGCCGAGCATTGACTTCAGAGCGTCTACAAGTGCCTTCTGTTTGGCGGAGACTTCACCGACATTATCAGTGAACATTTCATTTGTCATCTCAACCTGCACTTCGAATGTATCGGTATTGTTTACACGGTCAACAATGATCTGATAATTCGCCGCATAGCCCTCATTGAGCAGTACGGTTTCAATCTGGCTCGGGAATACATTTACACCACGGATAATCAGCATGTCATCGGATCTTCCCTTAGGCTTTGACATTCTGACATGAGTGCGTCCGCAGGAACACGGTTCTCTTGTCAGCGTGCAGATATCTCTTGTCCGGTAGCGGAGCAGGGGATATGCCTCTTTGTCAAGAGAGGTGAATACGAGTTCACCCTGTGACCCTTCAGGAAGGACTTCCAGTGTATTCGGATCAATGATTTCCGCAATGAAGTGGTCTTCATTGATATGCATTCCGTTCTGCGCGGAGCATTCAAACGCCACACCGGGACCGGACAGTTCTGTCAGACCGTAGATGTCATAGGCTTTGATGCCTAATGTCTTTTCAATGTCACGGCGCATTTCCTCGGACCATGCCTCTGCACCGAAGATTCCGGCTTTCAGAGGAATATCCTCAGGTCCGTAGCCCATTTCCTTCATTCTTTCACCAAGGTAAGCTGCGTAGCTCGGTGTGCAGCAGAGAATTGTGGCATTCAGGTCCATGATAAACATGATCTGACGGTCAGTATTTCCTGAACTTGTCGGGATTGTCAGCGAGCCGACCTTATGCGATCCGCCGTTCAGACCGGGGCCGCCGGTGAACAGACCGTATCCGTATGAAATCTGAACAACGTCTTCATTTGTTCCGCCTGCTGCGGTAATGGCGCGCGCGCAGCACTCTTCCCAGAGATCGATGTCATGCTGGGTATAGAAAGCGACGACACGTTTTCCGGTTGTGCCGGAAGTGGAGTGGATTCTGACACAGTCCTTCAGCGGAACACCGACAAGACCATAGGGATAGGATTCCCTGAGATCTGCCTTGGAAAGGAAGGGGAGTTTATAGAGATCATCCGAAGATTTAATATCATCGGGAGTGAGTCCTTTTTCCTCCATCTTCTTTCTGTAATACGGAACGTTATCCCAGACGTGTCTCACCTGTTTGACAAGCTTTTCATCCTGGATTGCCTTGATCGTTTCCCTTGGCGCGCATTCAATTTCTTTCTGATAATATCTTTCCATATATCTGTTTCTATCCTCCTTACTATCAGAAATGGCTTATTCGGCTTCTCTGCCGAGAGAGAAAGCCCTGCGGTTCATTTCGATAAACTTTGCCGGTACTACTGCGTTCAGAGCCTCCATCCAATCTGAAAGAGGAATATCGAAATATTTGGAAAGGCGTCCCATCAGAACAATGTTGACAGCCTTGGATGAACCGACTGATTCGGCAGCGCTGAGACAGTCAAATGCATCTACTTCCGCGCCTGTTGCCTTCATTTTGCCGATAATGTCTTCCGGATATTCAGCCGCGCCTGTAATGACAGGCATAGGATCGATCTGCTGTGTGTTTGTAACGATGATCCCGTCTTTCTTCAGATAGGGGAGACATCTTGCGGCTTCGAGCGCTTCAAAGGAAACGATGAAGTCTGCCTCTCCGAAATCAATGACGGGGGAATATACCTTATCACCATAGCGGACATATGTAACAACACTTCCGCCGCGCTGGCTCATGCCGTGAACTTCGGATACCTTCACATCATATCCCTGTGTCAGAAGAAGATGGCCGAGCAGTTTGCTGGCAAGAAGGGAACCCTGTCCGCCGACACCGACGATCATAATATTCTTTGTTTCCATCTTATTCCTCCTCTCCTGCTTCCAAAGCGCTGAAATGACACAGCTGACTGCATACGCCGCAGCCTACGCACAATGTATTGTCCACACAAGCCTTACCGTTCTTAATGGAAATTGCCGGACAGCCAATCTGCATGCAGGATTTACAGCCGACACACTTGTCGGTATTTACTTTCAGAGGTGCCTTATGCTTTACATACTTCAGCAGGGCACACGGTCTTCTGGAAATAATCACGGAAGGACCTTCGAACGCGAGTTCTTCCTTAATGACCTTGTCGCAGGCGGAGAGATCATACGGGTCAACGACTCTGACTCTTTCAAATCCCATCGCAGCGCAGAGTGCCTCGAGATTGATCTTTCCGGCCGGATCGCCCTTGATGTTGTATCCGGTTGTCGGATTCTGCTGATGACCGGTCATGCCGGTGATTGAGTTATCGAGAATAATCACGGTGGAATTTGACTGGTTGTACGCCACATTTGCGAGACCCGTCATACCGGAATGCATGAATGTCGAATCACCGATGACGGCAACCGTCTTTCCTTCGCTTTCTTTGCCTAAGATTTTATTGAAACCGTGAACCGCGCCGATTGAAGCGCCCATACAAAGCGTCATTTCAATGGAACCGAGCGGCTGTACGGCACCGAGTGTATAACATCCGATATCACCGAGCACGGTAACCTTGTTTTTCTTCAGTGTGTAGAACATGCCTCTGTGCGGGCAGCCGGCACACATAACAGGCGGACGGGCAGGGATCTGTGTATCCAGCGTTCTTCCTTCCGGTACAGGTCTGCCGAGTGCCCTGGCAATCAGGTTCTGTGAGAATTCGTAGATGATGGGAAGAACATTTTTTCCCTCACACGGAATTCCGAGAGCCTTTACATGGTTTTCGATAATCGGATCAAGTTCTTCAACAACCACAAGACGGTCAACTTTTGCCGCAAAGTCACGGATCAGCTTTTCTGGCAGGGGATTGGTCATGCCGAGCTTCAGCACGGAAGCTGTTTCGCCGAATACTTCCTTGACATACTGATAGGAAGTGGATGCCGTGATGATGCCGATTGATGTATCTCCCATCTCCACTCTGTTCAGAGGTGATGTTTCGGCATATTCAGTCAGCTTCTTTGTTCTTTCCTCCACGAAGGGATGTCTTTTGAGGGCATTGCCCGGCATCATGACATACTTCGCGATATTCTTTTCATATTTCTTTTCCGGCACATGGCGTTCGGAAACGGATACGACAGACTGGGAATGTGCTACTCTGGTGCACATCTTCAGAAGAACAGGAGTGTCAAATGTTTCGGAAATCTCATATGCGAGTTTTGTAAATTCGATTGCTTCTGCCGAATCAGACGGTTCAATCATCGGAACCTTTGCGGCAATGGCATGATGACGGCTGTCCTGTTCATTCTGGGATGAATGCATTCCCGCGTCATCCGCAACACCGATTACCATACCGGCATTGACGCCTGTATACGACATTGTGTACAGAGGGTCGGCAGCGACATTCAGACCGACATGCTTCTGCGCGCAGAAGGAACGTCTTCCGGCAAGACTGGCGCCGAAAGCGGATTCCATGGCAACCTTTTCATTAGGAGCCCATTCACAGTAGATTTCATCATATTTAGCAGCTTCCTCTGTGATTTCAGTACTCGGAGTGCCCGGATAGCTGGAAATAAAACAGACACCTGCTTCGTACAGACCGCGGGCAACGGCTTTGTTGCCGAGCATCAGCTGTTTGTTCTGAGTGGAACTTTCCATCAGATTTTCCTCCTTTTAAATAAATATAATTTTATAAAATCAGTATAGAGAATACAATGATTTTATTTCTTTTGTAATGATTTATGCTATAATCGTTTATCAGAAAGCAAAGACGAAGAATCAGTAGCGGCAGTCAGTTCATTCAGAGAGCAGATGGATGGTGAAAATCTGCGGAACACTGCGGTGAAGCTCTCTTCAGCAGCGCGCCCAATCAGCGACGTAGCCGGCGTTAACGGATAATTAAGGTGCATATCGAAATGATATGAACCAGGATGGTACCGCGGTTTAACGTTCCTGGATCTGCAGGACGTTTTTATTTTGAAATTGGAGGAGATTATGTCAGAAAAACAGCTCAGCGGAAATCAGATTCGTCAGATGTTTCTTGATTTCTTTCAGTCCAAAGGTTGTATGGTAGAGCCCGGCGCAAGCCTGATTCCCCATAATGACCCGACACTGTTATGGATCAATGCCGGTGTATCGGCGCTTAAGAAGTATTTTGACGGAACGGAAAAGCCGGCATGCAACAGGATCTGCAATGCCCAGAAGTCAATCCGGACAAATGATATTGAAAATGTCGGCAAGACGGCCAGACATCATACATTCTTTGAAATGCTCGGCAACTTTTCGATCGGTGACTACTTCAAGCAGGAGGCAATCCCCTGGGCATGGGAATTTCTGACCAGTCCGGAATGGATCGGATTCGAAAAGGAAAAGATGTATGTCACGGTATATCCTGATGATCAGGAAGCCTATGATCTCTGGGTGAAGGTGGGAATGGATCCTTCCCATATCCGGAAGACCGATGACAACTTCTGGGAAATCGGACGCGGTCCAGGCGGACCGGATACGGAACTGTATTATGACCGCGGTGAGAAGTATGATCCCGATCATCTCGGTGAGAAACTGTTCTTTGAGGATATCGAAAACGACCGTTATATCGAAGTGTGGAATATCGTGTTCTCCCAGTATGACTGCCGTCCGGGTGAAGTACCCCGTTCTGAATACAAGGAACTGCCGCAGAAGAACATCGATACCGGAATGGGACTTGAACGTCTTGTCTGTCTTGTTCAGGGCGGTGAAACAAACTTTGATACGGACCTCTTCCTGCCGGTCATTCACGCAGCGGAAAAGTTTGCAAAGCATTCCTATGATGAAAAAGAATACAAGATGGCATACCGTGTCATTGCCGACCATATCCGTACCGTAACATTTGCCGTCGCTGACGGAGCAATGTTCTCAAATGAAGGACGCGGATATGTCCTGCGCCGTGTACTGAGAAGAGCAGTAAGATACGGCATCAAGCTCGGAATCTCCGGAGCGTTCATGTATAAGCTTGTTGCGGTAGTGGCGGAGAACATGAAGGATTTCTATCCGTACCTGATCGAAAAGGCACCGCTTGTTGCCAAACTGGTGAGAACAGAGGAAGAATCTTTCCATAAAACACTTGCCAACGGAGAAAGCCTGCTCAATGATGAACTCGTCAGACATGCCGATACAAAGCTTCTTCCCGGCTCTGTTGTCTTCAGACTGTATGATACATACGGATTCCCGAAGGAACTGACTGCGGAAATCGCTCAGGATGCCGGTTATGAAATCGACATGGAAGGTTTTGAAAAAGAAATGGCTGCTCAGAAAAAGAGAGCCAGAGAGGCAAGGGGTGACCAGCAGTCAATGCATGGTCAGTCCGCTGATCTGATGGACTTTACGGAACCTTCCGAGTTCACGGGCTATACCGAAGAAAAGACGGAAGGCACTGTGATCGGTCTGTTCAGAAACGGTGTCAAAACAGACTATCTGGAAGATGAAGGAGACGTGATTCTCAGCAGGACATGTTTCTACGCTGAATCAGGCGGTCAGTGCGCCGATACCGGTACACTGAAAAATGATGTGTTTGCGGCAGATGTGACAAATGTCATCAAAGCGCCTCATCAGCAGCCGATGCTTCATATTGAAAATGTCAGCGGTACGCTGCGGATCGGTGATACCGTACTTGGCGCATATGATGCCGAAGCGAGGAAAAAGACAAGGGCAAACCACTCTTCACTGCATCTGCTTCAGGCAGCCCTCCGTCAGGTCCTCGGCACGCATGTCGCTCAGGCCGGTTCCTACAACGGACCCGACTACGGAAGATTTGACTTTACACATTACGAAAAGCCGACGGAAGAGCAGCTTAAGGAAGTGGAGCGGATCGTCAACGAAAAGATTCAGGAAAACATTCCCGTTACCACCCAAGTTCTCGCTATTGAAGACGCGAAGAAAACCGGTGCAGTTGCTCTGTTTGATGAAAAATACGGCGATACGGTAAGAGTTGTCTCAATGGGAGATTTCTCAAAGGAATTCTGCGGCGGAACACACGTATCCAATACGGGAGCGCTCGGCGTATTCAAGATCATCTCCGAGGAGTCAATCGGTTCCGGTGTCAGAAGAATCACCAGTGTCACGAAGATGAAGGCATATGATACATTCAAGGCCGAAGAGGAATATCTTCTCTCTGCCGCCTCAATTCTCAAGATGCATTCCTATTCCGGCTTTAAGGAAAAGATCTCTGCTCTGATTGAAGAAAACAATGCCCTGAAAAAGCAGATTGCTCTGCAGAATGAAAAGGCAATGCAGATGGAAGCCGAAAACCTCGTCAGCAAAGCAGAAGAGATTAACGGCGTTAAAGTACTGATCGTAAGACAAAAAGATCAGCCCGGAAACGGTCTGAAGAATTTTGCCGAGACGATGAGAAACAAAATGGGCAGCGGTGTGGTCTTTGTATCCAACGAGTCAGCAGGAAAGGTGACATTTGTCTGTGCTGCGGCTAAGGATGCTGTAGGCAAAGGCATTAAAGCCGGTGATATTGTCAAAGCGGCAGCTCAGCTTACAGGCGGCAATGGCGGAGGCAGACCGGACATGGCTCAGGCCGGCGGCAAAGATACATCAAAAATCGATGAAGCCATCGCTCTTGTCAGACAGAAAATCAGCGAAGCATAATGATTTGCGGGGAAGCCAAAGGCTTCCTCTTTCTTGTTTATTTGCTGTGAAAGAATTTTTCAATCTATATACTTTTTTGACTATTTGGAATAAAATAACGGAAAGACTGGAGGCCCACTATGAATCCCATGAGAGATGTTGCGGAAACTGTCAGCTATAATTCCGAAGAGATCCGCAGAGAGAATATCCGCGAAGTACTGAAGCATGTTGAAAAAGCACTCAGTGAAAGAGGCTACAATGCCATCAACCAGCTTGCCGGCTATCTGATTTCCAATGACCCGGCTTATATTTCCAGCCACAATAATGCCCGCAGCATTATTCAGTCTGTCGAAAGACACGAGATTATTGAGGAACTCGTCAGATTCTATCTCGAGGAACATCAGTAAATGGCAAAATACATCGGACTTGATCTCGGCAGTGTAACATGCGGGGTCAGTCAGAGTGATACCGGCATTATAGCCAGAACCGTCAAAACCATCCGTTTTAAACCGGATGATTATGATTCTGCCCTGGATCAGGTACTGGCATATGTGGCACAGGAGAAACCGGATCATATTGTCCTCGGATATCCCAAGCTTCTGAACGGAGACGTCAGTGAAAGAGGGCATATCTGTGAAGAATTCGGTGAGGTCCTGGAACAGGAATCCGGGATTGAAGTCATTCTTTGGGACGAAAGATATACCACGAAAGTAGCTGAGGAAATACTGCTTGAGGCCGACATGTCCCGAAAAAAAAGAAAAAAGAAGATAGATCAGCTGGCTGCGGTACAGATTCTGCAGACATATCTGAATTATCTTTCATCTAAATAAGGCGTTTTTTCGCCTTTTGTTGTGAGGTTTATATGGATAATTTAATGACAATTACAGATGATTCCGGACAGGAAAGGGAAGTTGAAATACTTCTGACTTTTGAATCGGATGAAGGAAAGAAATTCGTTCTGTTCACAGATCCGGCCGATACCCTGGGAAGAGTATATGCGTATACTTACAACGAAGACGGGGAAATGAATGAAGTGACGGATGAGAATGAATGGCAGATGTGTGAAGAAGTCCTCGGGGCTTTCATGGATGAGGTGAGCGAAGATGAGTGAAAGAAGAAAGAAGCGTGTACCGGTACTGCGGTGGATCATTCTCGGCATTGTCGTTGTTCTCCTGGTTCTTCTGGGAGCGATCGGATGGCATTTCTATGACAGTCTGCAGCCGATCCAGAAAGATTCCGAGGAAGTGGCTTTTACGGTCGCTGACGGCGATACGGTCAGTTCCGTATGCGCGAAGCTCGAGCAGGCAGGAGTGATCAAGGACGCCAAAGTATCCTACTATTATGCCCGCTACAAGAAACTCGGAAATCTGATTGCGGGTGATTATACGATTGATAAGAGCTGGAATACCGAACAGATCCTGACATATCTAAGCGATGAAAAGAACACAGAGCAGGAATTTGTGACACTGACGGTTATCGAAGGCGACTGGGCTAAGCATATTGCCCAGAAGGCATCTGAAATCACAAATGTTTCCTATGATGATCTGATTAATCTCTGGAATAACCGTGAATGGATTGAATCCGTCATGCCGGAGTATCCGTTCCTTACCGATGAGATCTTCTCGGAAGATGCGCGGATCTATCTTGAAGGTTATCTCGCACCCAGCACGTATTATCTCGATCCGAAAATGTCAGCGGAAGAGATCACCAGAAAAATGCTGGATGAAACGCTTGTGAACTACAATGAGTTCAAGGACCGCATTGATGAAAGTGATTATACGATCCATCAGATCTTCACCCTGGCAAGTATTGTTCAGTATGAAGGCGGAGGCAGTGAGGAAGATCTCAGAACAATTGCCGGTGTATTCTACAACCGTCTGAATATTGACATGCCTCTTCAGTCCAGCGTAACAGTCTGTTATGCGATCGATTACGACAAGGACAATGACACATGGCAGGCATGTGAGTTCAACAGTGATTTTGATTCTCCATACAACACCTATCTCCATTACGGACTTCCTCCCGGACCGATTGAGAATCCGGGAAAGACAGTTCTGAATGCCGTTCTGAATCCGATCGAATCCGATTACTATTTCTTCATGGCGGATGTTTACGGTGACGGAACAATCTACTACGCAAGAACACTGGACGAACATAACGCGAATGTAGCGAAGTATCTTCAGCAATGATACATACCACGCAGTGCTTTCTGATCAGAAACGGATGCTTTCTGATGATGCTCAGAAACAAAAAGAAAAATGACATTAACGAAGGAAAGTGGATCGCTCCCGGAGGAAAAACCGAACCGGGTGAAACATATGAACAGTGCGCGATAAGGGAAACACTGGAGGAAACCGGTTTTCATGTAATCAGTCCCGAATACAGAGGAACTGTATATTTTCGCCACGAAGGGATAACCAATGAGACGATTCATGTTTATTCGTCAGAAAGATTCGATGGTGTGCAGACTGAAAGCCGTGAAGGGACTCTGCGCTGGATACCGGCGGAAGACATCTTGTCTTTGAATCTTTGGGAAGGAGACAGAATCTTCCTGAAATATCTGACGGAGGGCAACCGGAACATCTTTGCGCTGACACTCACATATGATCAAAACGGCAGACTGACAGACGTTCAGGAAGGAGTAAATGAGAATGAGTAAACCGATTATCATCGGCATTGCCGGCGGCAGTGCTTCCGGAAAATCATCAATTTCCGCCAGAATCAAAGATAAATATGCCGACTCGAAATCCGTTCTGATTATCAAACAGGATGATTATTACAAGGATCAGTCCGACAAACCCATGGAAGAAAGAATCAAAACAAACTATGATCATCCGTTTGCGTTTGACAATGATCTTCTGATCTCGAATATCCGCGATCTGATCGACGGTAAGGAAATTGAAAAGCCGACTTATGATTTCGTGAATCATACCCGCAGCAGTGTGACCGAAACTTGCTTTCCCTGTGATGTTCTGATTCTTGAAGGTCTGTTTGTTCTGGAAAACAAGGAACTCAGGGATCTTTTGGACATCAAGGTCTTCGTTGATACGGCAGCGGATCTCCGCTTTATCCGCCGTCTTCTCAGAGATGTGAAGGAGAGAGGAAGAAATATGGATTCCGTGATTAACCAGTATGTCAATACGGTGCGTGTGATGCATGAATCATTCATTGAACCGACAAAGAGATACGCCGATATCATCATTCCCGAAGGCGGTCAGAATACAGTTGCGATCGATCTGCTGACAACAAAAATCAGTAGCATCATCCGTCCCGCGGTGATATAATAGGGCGGCAAAAAAAGGAGTAATACTATGGCTGATGACAATAAAATTTATGTGACCGAAGAAGGTCTGCAGAAACTTCAGGATGAATATCAGAATCTGGTACATGTTGTCAGAGAAGAAGTGAAAGCTGAACTGGCGGAAGCAAGATCTCTCGGTGACCTTTCCGAAAACGCGGATTATGATGCGGCCAGAGACAAGCAGTCCCAGGTTGAAAGCCGTATTGCAGAGCTTGAAAACATGCTGCAGCACTATGTGCTGATCGATACAAATAGCGGCGGCAAGAAGATCGTTCATATCGGTTCCACTGTCAAGGTTGAATTCCTCGACACAAGAGAAGAAGCGGAATATACGATCGTCGGCAGCACTGAAGCAGATCCGCTTAACCGCAAGCTTTCCAACGAGACTCCGCTCGCAAAAGCAATCATTGACCGCAAGGTGGGTGACACGGTAGCCGTTGATGTAAAAGTTCCCTATAACGTCATTATTGTGGATATTAAATAAGGAATCTGATTTTTTCCGACTATAAGATAAGCAGGAGGATCATTTTATGAAACGTCTGCTTATTTTTTTATGCCTGCTTCTGGCAGCCTGTACTCTTGATCTCAAACCGGTCAGAATGGAAGATCTGAGAAGTGATTCGATCACCGTCAGTGTTGAAGGGGAGGTTGAACATCCGGGAACCGTTCAGATGAATCTTTATGATACGGTTGATGATCTGCTGAATGAAGTATCCCTTACGGAGGATGCGGATCTCACTTCGCTGAACAGACAGATGATGCTGAAAGACAGAGACGTCATCGTCATTCCGGAAAAACATGAAAAAGAGAACCCTGTTGTCTCAGTGAACAATGCCGGTGCCGAGGAACTGACTTCACTTCCAGGAATCGGAAAGAGCACGGCGGAGAAAATCATTGCATACCGTACGGAAAACGGAAGATTTCAGACCATAGAGGATCTGCTGAATGTTTCCGGTATCGGGGAGGCAAAACTTGAAAAGATCAGAGAATTCATTTCTCTCTGATCAGCCGATGCTTCTGCTTATGGAAGCAGCGTTCTACCTGTTTGTTTCACAGCGCTTTCCTTTTATTTCCGCGTTATTATGTATCTTTTTCTGGATCATCAGATCCAAAGAGTCTGCCGTTCATATTCTGCTCGTAATCGGTCTGCTCGCATTTCCGCGCTGGTCAGATCAAAAGCCGGAAGTACACACAGGTTTTGTCAGGGAAATCCGGTCCGCATACTGCATTGTTGAAAACGGTGAATACAGATTTCTCTTATATACCGGTGAAGAGCTGCCGTATGACAGTGAGATACAGTTTACCGGTACCTTTAGTCAAATCGACAGGCAGGAGGGCTTCTTCCGGTTTCATTTTGACGACTGGTGCCATTCATCCGGCATCCATTACGGTATTGATGCGTCTTCTGTCACTGTTGTCAGAGAACACTTCAGTATCCGGCGTCTGATTCAGAAAAGAATTGATCTTGCGGAAGATCCTGTCAGGGAAATGCTTAAAGCAAATCTTCTGAATATTAAGGAAAAAGGGAATTCAGTGTATGAAGGCGGATTTTCCTTTTCCGGACTGTTTCTGATTCTGGATCTGCTGTTAAAGTACTTCGTCGACAGGAAGAAAAGAAAGATCATCATGACGGTTACTGCGTTTGTGATTGGTGTGGTTTACCGTTTCCCCGTCCTTGTCTTAATGTATCTCAGCAGTACACTGCTTTCATTTACTTCTCTGAGCAGAAACGATCAGTCATCATGGTCGCTTCTGATTGTTCTTTTGATTTGTCCCGGCAGCCTGAAAACAATCTCGTTTCTTTTTCCTGCCGTACTGAAACTGACATCACGGGAAAAAGACAGATATGCCTCATTCACCGCATCGATGATGATTCAGAGTCTCTTCTTTTACGACATGAAGCCGCTTCATTATTTCATGTACGGAATACTGAAGGGAATTTCCGGAGTACTCCGTCTGATTTCACTGATTCAGCTTTTCCTGATCCGTATCCCTCTGATTCCGTTATTTTCGCCATTAAACAGTATGATGAAAGCGGCTGATCTGATTGCTTTAAACGGATCCGTATGCGGACTCGGCATAGTGTTTTTTCTTCCTTTGATCATGAGTTTTCTCCATCTGCGTGATGGAGCGAAGAAAGCTGCAGCGGCACTGATCGTCTTTCAGCTTGCCGGTCTGTTTCATCCATTTGCGGAAGTGACATTTATCAATGTCGGTCAAGGGGACAGTATTTTGGTGAGGATGCCGCTGAATTCACAAAACGTTCTGATTGACACCGGAAAGCCTTCACAGGAAACCGTACTGCGCAGTTTTCTCAAGGCAAAGGGTATCCGGAAAATCCATACGCTGATTATCACTCACAGTGATGATGATCATTCGGGAAACATGGATATGATTATCAATGAGTTTCATCCGGATTCGGTAATTACGGAACACGGTCAGAATCCGATGTGTGAAAGACCGGTCATGTTCGATCTGAACCGTATTTCCGACGATGATGAAAACAGAAGTTCAGTCATCCAGTATTTCCGTCTGAACGGTCTGCGTTATCTGATGATGGCGGATGCTGATCAGTTTACGGAACAATCGGTCATTTCCGAATATGGAGATCTTCAGTGTGATGTTCTGAAGCTGAGCCACCACGGATCCGATACAGGCTCCTGTGACCGTTTTCTCGATACAGTAAGACCATCTCTGGCTGTTGTCTCCGCCGGTTCCTATTCGCTGTACCATCATCCCTCGCCGGAAGTAATACAGCGGCTGCTGAAAAGGCATATTCCGTGGCTTGAGACAAAGCAGGAAGGGGATATCTCGGTCATCTGTCTTCCCGGTTTCAATCTTATGCTTACTTCGGCGGGAAAAATCTCCGTATTGAAATGAAATCGTTGGTATAATAGCAGTGTTATGAGTGTTTATATCTTTTCGGGAAAAGACATGTTCCGCCAGGAACAAAGACTGCAGAGTTTTCTGGATGAAAGAAAAATCGATAAAGACCACCGTGTCATGATCGATGCATCCGACCGGAAAAACTTCAACATGGAAGCTGCGATCATGGAATGCGATATGTTTTCTCTGTTTGACGGTTCCGATCAGAAAGCGGTTATTCTGCGTGAACCGTTTTTTCTGAACGGAAGCGTAAAGGAATCTGATGCCGTAAAGAAAACGGACTCTCCCGCAGTCAGAAAGCGCAAAGAGAAAGAATCGGATGCCCGTGAAAGACGTCTCAGTATTCTGACGGAATATCTGAAATCCCCGAATCCGCAGACAATTCTGATCTTTTACTGCCATCAGTTTGATGCGGATACCAGAAAAAAGGAATATAAGCTGATCATGAAATACGGCGCCGAGCTGATTAAATTTGACAAGATGAAACCGTGGGAATTTGACAGGTTTATCGACAGTCAGCTCAGCAAAAAAGGGTACCGCCTTACAAGGGATGCCCGCCGCGAACTCACAGAGAGAGTCGATGCCGATTCACTGAAATTTCATAATGCTTTGGAAAAAATGGATCTTTACGGGAAGAAGGAACTCAGTCTTACGGATATCAAGAATATTGTCCCGGTGAATCCTGATGTAAATGTATTCAAGATGTCCAATCTGTTTGTCAGAGGGGATCTGAAAGGTACTCTGACAGCGAAAAACGATATGCTGAGGGCAAATTTTGACAGCACTGCCATTGCGCTGATGCTGGCCGCAAGACTCCGTTCTCTTTATAACATGAAGGTTCTTTATGAATCGGGCATGAGTCATTCAACAATTGCCGTACGTCTTCATGCAAAGGAATTTGCGGTTGAAAAAGGGCTGGAAGACTGTTTCGGTCTTTCCGCAAAAACACTGCTGAGATATCTGAAGGAACTGGCGGACCTTGATCAGGATGTCAAAACAGGAAAAGCGGATATGAAGGAAGGTTTTGATGCATTCCTTCTTCGCAGCTGCCGAAGGTAAAACATGGCTACGATATTGTATCATCCGTTTCCGCCGCTTTATGATTCACATTCACGGGTTCTGATTCTAGGTTCATTTCCGTCGGTCGTTTCCCGCGAACAGAGTTTTTACTACGCAAATAAATCCAACCGCTTCTGGCCGGTTCTTTCCGCTGTTTACGAAGAAGAGATTACCGACAGAAAAGAGTTCTGTCTCAGACACGGAATTGCGCTGTGGGATGTGATTGCATCCTGTTCTCTGCGCGGTTCCAGCGATCAGAGTATCCGTAACGTAACCGTGAATCCGATTGCGGAACTGATTGCCGGAACAGAAATCAAAGCGGTATTTACAACCGGCAGAAAAGCCGGCGAACTATACAGAAAATACACAGAGATTGATCTTCCCCATTATGAACTGCCGAGTACTTCGGCCGCCAATGCCACAATGCGTACTGATGACCTGATACGTTATTACCGGAAGATCAGGGAGGCTGCAGATGAAAAAGACTGAACTGCTTGCTCCGGCAGGAAATATGGAGGCGCTGAAAGCTGCCGTAGCCGGCGGATGTGATGCTGTTTATCTTGGTTTAAGCCGGTTTTCAGCCCGCGCGTTTGCCGGTAATTTTACGCATGAGGAACTGCTTGAGGCAGTCAGATACTGTCATATCAGAGATGTTTCGGTATACGTCACGATCAATACGATGCTTTATGAATCCGAAATCGAAAAAGTCAAAGAAGAGATTGATTTTCTTTATGAAAATGATGTAGATGCGCTGCTTGTCCAGGATTTCGGTCTGTTTCACTATCTTCGGGAATGCTATCAGGATTTTGATGTTCACTGTTCGACCCAGATGCATATACATAATCTTGCCGGTGTTCTGAAGATGCAGAAAGAAGGGGCTTCACGGGTTGTCATGGCAAGGGAAACACCACTTTCTCTGATCAGGGAAGCATGCCGTACGGGAATGGAAACTGAAGTGTTTGCCTATGGGGCAGTATGCGTCAGTTACAGCGGTCAATGCCTGATGAGCGCTTCAATCAAGAACAGATCCGCCAACCGCGGTGTATGCGCGCAGTGCTGCCGTCTCCGCTATTATCCGGATGATACTTCTTCATTTTCCGCCGGAGACTATATTCTCAGTCCGAAGGATCTGAATGTAATTGACCGTCTTCCTGAGCTTTTATCCTGCGGTGTCTCCAGTCTGAAGATTGAGGGAAGAATGAAGCGCCCCGCTTATGTTTATCTTGTGACAAAGACATTCCGTGAGGCAATTGACGCATGGTATGAAGGAAAGTCATATAAAGTATCAAAGGAAAGAGACAGACAGCTTAAGCTTCTGTTCAACCGGGGATTCAGTGAGGGTCTGTTGTTTGAGTCTTCTGCTGAAGAAAGAATGAATCCTTACCGTCCGAATCACGTCGGCATTGAAATCGGAAAAGTCGTTGACTACCGCAGTCAGAGAGTCTGCGTACGTCTGAGTGATACACTTCATCAGCATGACGGACTTCGTATCCTCAGTACACCAGAGGATATCGGCCTCACTGCTGTCAGGATTGAAAAAAACGGCAGACTGGTGAACAGCGCCAAAGCGGGAGATACCGTCTGGCTTGACTGCAAAGGGAAATACAGACCGAAAAAGGGGCAGTCACTGCGTAAGACAACGGATTCCGTTCTGATGGATGAGATTGAGAGGACCGTCCGGGACAGCGAAAAACGGATTCCGGTTGAGATGTCTTATGAAGCAGAACAGGGTATGCCTTTCAGGCTTACGGTTAAAGACAGGGCAGGACGCGAAGTCACAGCCGAAAGCAGAATACCTTGTGAAGCCGCGAGGGCAAATCCCCTGACAGACGGAAGGATCAGCGCAAGTCTTGCCAAAACAGGAGATCAGCCGTATCAGGTTTCTTCCTCTTCCGGAAGCGCCGGAAATATATTTCTTCCCGTCAGTGTAATCAATGAAACAAGACGGAGCGCGCTGGAAATGCTGAATGACAAACGTGCCCTCCGCCATGAAAGGGCAGGAAGAAAACCTTATGCATTTATGCCGATACAGAAAAGAACAGATCTGCCATTGATTATTGCGGAAGGAAATGCCCGGACTGTCAGTCAATACGGGACTTTCATGCATGTTATGCCGGTCGTTGATCAGGAACAGAATATGAATGATCCGGTTATCACTGATTCAGTTCTTTCTCAGGCAGGAGATCTTCTTCTCTCAGAAGAAAACAATATTGCCGGCTATACGCTTAACTGCGCAAATTCATATTCACTTGCGTTTCTTCTGTCCCAGCCCGGTGTTGAAGCAGTTGTTTTCAGCAGTGAGATTTCATCCGGACAGATTAAAGAGGCGCTGGACGCGTTTGCCGGACGGTATGGCTTTATCCCGTTTACGTATGCGTTTGTTTACGGCAGACGTCCGCTGATGTATATCAGGAAAGGTTTTGCGGCAGCAGAGACACCGTCTTTCCTGACAGATAAGCATGGAAATAATTTTAAAGTTGAATATAATAATGATATGAGTTTGATTATCGAATCAAAGCCTCTTTGCAGAGAGAACCGGTACTGCAGCGGAAGCTATCTGATTCCCGGTACGGACTCAGTAAGTGCGGATAGAATTATGGAGGAAGCGTATGAAGAAATTCATGGAAGAATTTAAAGCATTTGCACTCAGGGGAAATGTCATGGATATGGCAATCGGCGTAATCGTCGGCGGAGCATTCTCCAATATCGTGGCAGCTCTGACAGAAAACATCATCAACCCGATTATTGCCTGCCTCGGCGGTACGGAAATCGGTCTGGTTACACCTCTCGGAAATACCGGTCAGTATCTGAACTGGGGTGCACTGATCTCTGCAATCATCAACTTCATTATCCTTGCATTTGTACTGTTCCTCATGCTGAAGGCAGTCAACAAGGCTATGAATTTGGCAAAGAAACCGGCAGAACCGGAACCGGAACCCGAGCCTGTAAAGAGCGATGAAACAAAAGCTCTCGAAGAAATCATCGAACTTCTCAAGAAGCAGCAGGGCTGAGTCTGATCAAGCGGCACTGCCGCTTTTTCTTTATCTCAAATGACAGTTTTGATATAATAGTCAGCGGTTGATGCAAGGAGTAATCAATGTTTTTAAAGCGCATAGAAATGCAGGGATTTAAATCATTTGCGGATAAAACCGTGATATCGTTCGAACATTCGATCACCGGCGTGGTCGGACCGAACGGATGCGGTAAATCCAATATTGCCGATGCAGTAAGATGGGTACTGGGCGAACAGAGCGCCAAAAGTCTGCGCGGTGAAAAAATGAATGATGTAATCTTTTCCGGGAGCAGCGACCGACGCAGAGTCAATATGGCCGAAGTAACGCTTGTCTTTGACAATACCGGCAGAATTCTCAATCAGGACAAAGATGAGATTGAAGTGACAAGGCGGCTTTTCCGTGATTCCGGAGATGCCGAATATCTGATTAACAGAAAGAATGTCCGTCTGCGTGATGTTGTGGATCTGTTTCTTGATACTGGACTGGGCAGAGATTCACTGAGTATCATTTCACAGGGAAATGTCATCTCCTTTGCCGAAGCAAAACCGCAGGACAGACGTGGCATTTTCGAAGAAGCAGCCGGCGTAGCCAAGTTTAAGAAAAGAAAGCTGGAATCTCTGGCAAAACTTGAGAGAACAAAGAATAATCTTGAACGTCTTCAGGATGTTCTGACAGAACTCGAAAGACAGGTGTCGCCCCTCAAAAGACAGGCGAGAAAGGCGGAGATTTACCGGGAAAAGAAAAAACGTCTGGAAGAAATAGAAATTACCGTGCTTGTTAAGGATATCGAACAGATTCAGAGTGATATCGATTCGGCTGAAAGCACGCTCTTTGACATTGAATCACAGACTGCTCTGCTGCAGACAAACATCAATGTCAGTGAAACGAAAGTTCAGGAAAGCAGAAAACAGACTTCCGCGCTGGATCAGGAAATCGGTGATCTTCAGGATGAACTGATGGATAACTACAGTCAGGTTCAGAATCTGGAAGCACGCCGCACCGAACTCGATGAAAGAAGGAAATACATCGTTCAGACCGGTTCGGCAGAACAGCAGAAAAAAGAACTGAAGGGCCTTCTTGATACGGCGGAATTCGAATACCGTGACAGACGTGACAGACTGGATACACTGAACACGGAAATGAAGCTGCTCTCTGAAAAACTCAGCAATAATGCCGTTGAGTTTATTGATAAAAAGAATGCCTATGATCAGGAATCTTCCCGTCTGCGCGGACTGGAAAACAGAATGAATGTTCTTGAACAGCTGATGAAGAATCCTTTCAATAATCAGGCCGGAATCAGGTCGGTCATGGACAACAAACACGCCCTGAACGGTATTCTCGGTGTTGTCGGTCAGGTTTTCGAAATCGAAAGCGGTTTTGAAGAGGCAATTGCCACGGCTCTCGGCGGGGCGATGAATAATATCGTCACTGTCAATGAACAGGCCGCAAGAGATGCAATCCGGTTTCTGAACCGGAATATGAGCGGCAGAGCCACATTCCTTCCGCTTACGGTCTGTCAGCCGAGATATGTCAGCCGCGAAAACAGAATCATCTGTGAAAATACAAAAGGATTCATCGGAACAGCTGATGAATTTGTCAGATGTGATGATACCTTTATCCCGGTTGCCGAAAGTCTTCTGAAGAATGTTCTGGTTGCGGAAAACATGGAATGCGGCAACGAACTCTCTGCTCTGACAAAACGGTTTTATAAGATCGTCACACTCAACGGAGAAGTTATTCACCGCGGCGGTTCAATGACCGGCGGCAAGACAAAGCGTGACACGAATATCGTTACCATGCGGAAAGAATATGATCAGATCCGTTCTGATCTGGATACCCAGCGCGCCAAAGTAAGAATTGCCCAGCGTGAAATGGAACAGACGGATTATGACAAGCTGAATATCACACAGGAACTGCAGGAAAAACGGTATGCGGCAGCATCTCTCGAGCCGATTGTGGATGCTAAACTCGCGAAATATCAGAAACTGCAGAATGATTATTCACTTCTTGTCCCGGATGGAAATGAAACGGACACACACGTTGATGAACTGGTTGCGGAATTGAATAAGGCTTATTCAAGGCGTGATGAAATCACCAATGAAATCAAGAATAAACGTATTCTCCGCAATTCCGTCAGTCAGGACGCAGAACGTAAAGAACAGCAGCTGAAACAGATGCGGGGTGACCTCAGAAGAGCAGAAGCATCAGAAAACGCAATCAGAATTGACAAGAGCAGACTGGAAACCAGACTGGAGACAAATCTGCAGCGTCTTGCTTCCGAATACCAGCTCACCTACGAATTTGCCAGAACCAGAGTGACGGATCAGCCGGTTGAAAATGCCAGGGAAGAAGTATCACTGCTCAGAGCAGATATCGAAAGACTCGGCAATATCAACATGGAGGCACCTGAAGAGTATACTAAAGTCAATGAACGTTATGAGTCTTTGAAAAACAACATCGAAGAACTGACGCTCAGCCGTGATAAGATTCTGTCCACGATAGATGAAATGGACACCGTCATGAAGAAGCAGTTCAAGGAGATGTTCGATAAGATCAACACCGAGTTCAACAATACTTTCCGTCATCTTTACGGCGGCGGAAAAGCATATCTTATTCTTCAGGATCCTTCTGATCTGCTTGGCAGCGGTATCGATATCGATGCCCAGCCGCCCGGAAAAGCAGTACAGAACAATATGCTGTTCAGCGGCGGTGAAAAGAGTCTGATTGCTTTATGCGTATTGTTTGCTATCCTGAAGGTCAAACCGGTACCGCTCGTTATTCTGGACGAAGTTGAAGCAGCGCTTGATCCTGGAAATGTTGAACGGTTTGCCCAGTATCTTCATCAGTATACGAACCAGACACAGTTTATCGTTGTTACACACAGACCCGGTACCATGGAAAATGCCGATGTTCTCTACGGTGTAACCATGCAGCACCGCGGTGTCAGCCAGATGCTGAAAGTGGAACTCCGTGAAGCGCTTGATATGGCAGATCCGGAAACGGGAGAAAGGACATCATGAGTTTTTTAAGCAAGCTAAAGGAAAAATTCACTAAGAAAAAGGATCAGGCCCAGTATCTCAGCGGATTTCAGAAATCAAAACAGACATTCGGCGATCAGCTGAATGAGATGCAGTATGATTTCAAGGGTGTCGATGATGATTTTCTTGAACAGCTGACAATCATCCTGCTGGAGAGTGATGTCGGAATCGAGACAGCTGATCTGATCTGCGACAGATTTAAGGAAAAATGTGATGCATATCCTTCACTGACATTCCATTGGGCAATGAACTTTCTGATTGAAACAATGAAGGAAATATACGAAGAGTATCCGGATACGGAAATTCAGTACAATGAAAACGGTCCGACAGTCATCCTTCTTGAAGGTGTCAACGGCAGCGGCAAAACGACTACAGCCGCCAAACTGGCCCAGATGTATCAGAAAGAAGGGAAGACAGTTGCCTTTACGGCTGCCGATACATTCCGTGCCGGAGCAATCGACCAGATGGCCAAATGGGGTGAACGTCTGAATGTTCCCTGTATCAAGGGACGGGAAAACGGTGACCCGAGTGCGGCAATCGTAGACGGATGCCGTTACGCAAAGGAAAACGGTATTGATATTCTTCTCTGCGATACGGCCGGCAGACTGCAGAATAAAGTCAATCTCATGAATGAGCTGAAGAAGATGAACCGTGTTTCAGCCCGTGAAATTGAAGGTGCGCCGCACAATATCTGGCTTGTTCTCGATGCGACAACCGGCCAGAACGGTCTTTCCCAGGCTCAGGTTTTTGCGGATTCAACAACACTTTCAGGTATTATTCTGACCAAGATGGACGGTACGGCAAAGGGCGGTATTGTCCTTGCGATCAAGCATAAACTGCATCTTCCTGTTCTGTTTATCGGACTGGGCGAACAGCCGGAAGATTTAAGGCCGTTTGACCTTGACGGTTATCTCTACAGCATCTCCGAAGGACTCGATCATGGAGAATAAGTTTTATGTTAACCGTCTGCTGGATTTTTATGGTACTCTTTTAACAGATAAGCAAAGATCAGTCTGCAGCTACTACTACCGGGATGACTACTCTCTGCAGGAAATATCCGAAATCGCCGGTATTTCCCGGAGCGGTGTTCTGGATATGATTCAGCGCTGCCGGAAAAAAATGGAAAGCTATGAGAAGAATCTTCATCTGGCGGAATCATTTGACAGACGAATACAGATCTATGAAAAGATCAGGAGTCTCTCCTCTCAGGAAGTATCTGATTTGATTGATCAATGTATAGAAACGGAAATATTCGAGGTGGAAAATTATGAGTAAGGTTATTTCAGTAAACTCAGGGTCATCATCCCTGAAATTTCAGTTGTTTGACATGCCTTCCGAAGAGGTTCTCTGTTCGGGACAGGCAGAACGGATCGGCCAGGACATGGGCGCATTCACCATTAAATTCAACGGTGAAAAGAAAACCAAGACGCTTCCTCTTCCTGACCATAAGAAGGCAGTTGAGATTCTGCTCGCTTCTCTGACGGAATACGGCATCGTTAAGGATCTTGATGAAATCAAAGGCGCCGGTCACAGAATTGTCCAGGGCGGTTCCTATTTCAGTGAATCCGAGAAAGTTACACCGGAAGTTGTGGCACGTGTTGATGAACTCGCTGAACTCGCACCTCTGCATAACCATGCTCATCTTGTATGTTATGAAGCATTCAAGGAAGCACTTCCCGAAATCGGACATGTATTTGTATTTGATACGGCATTCCATCAGTCCATGGGACCTGAATCCTATCTTTTCCCGGTTCCTTATGACTGGTATACACAGTATAAGATCCGCAGATACGGCGCGCACGGAACAAGCCACTGGTATGTAAACAGACGTACTGCCGAACTGATGGGAAAGAATGTTGACGATCTCAACATGATTACATGCCATCTTGGCAACGGTGCTTCCATAACTGCAATCAAGGGCGGAAAAGTCATCAACACATCCATGGGTCTTACTCCGCTCGGCGGCATTATGATGGGAACACGTTCCGGTGATATTGATCCGACAATCGTATTCTACATGATGAAAAAACTCGAATGCACACCTGACGAAATGGATACATTCCTGAATAAGAGATCAGGTATGCTCGGCGTTTCCGGAATCAGCTCTGACGCAAGAGATATTCAGGCAGCTGTTGATGAAAACAATGAACGTGCAATTCTCACTGTTAATCTGTATACAAACAGAGTAGTCAACGTTGTCGGCGGATACTATATGGAACTTGGTCACACGGATGCAATCGTATTTACAGCCGGACTCGGAGAAAATGATACAAATACACGTGAGAGGATCTTAAAGGGTCTTGAAGAAGGCATGGGCCTCAGCATTGACTATGAACTCAATAAGAAGATCCGCGGTGAAGAATGCCTCATTTCCAAGCCTGATTCAAAGGTCGCTGTCTATGTCATTCCGACAAATGAAGAACTCGTGATTGCCAGAGACACCGTACGTATTCTCGGCTTATGATGAACTGTTCTGTACTGACTAAGCTGATTGACCGTTATGAAGTGATTACAATATTCCGGCATGAAAATCCTGACTGTGATGCCATGGGCTCCCAGTTCGGTCTGAAAAAATGGATTGAGGATAATTATGACGGGAAAATGGTTTTTGCGCTCGGTAATGGCACCTGCAGTCAGACGGTTTATCCGGAAAAAGATGTGGCTGCCGATGAAGTGATCAAAGACTCTCTTGCCATTGTTCTTGATACAGCAAATCCCGAACGTGTCGATGATCAGCGTTATGCGCTTGCGGATACAGTCGTTAAACTGGATCATCATCCCAATGCGACGCCTTTCGGTGATTATATCCTTGTCAATGACAAAGCGGCAGCAACATGTGAAATCCTTGCATTTTACTTTGCTCAGGAAAAAGATAAGATCACTTCCGCTAAAACAGCTGAATATCTGTACGAAGGACTGCTGACAGACACATTGTGCTTCAAAACGAACAATACTACGTCTGAAACACTGCAGGCAGCCTCTTATCTTGCTGGTTTCGGCATAGATCTGAATCAGATCAACAGGAACCTGTTCGATAAATCCTATGACGACTTCCGTTTCTCAACATATATAAGAGATAGAGTCAAAGTGACTGAGAATAAAAAGATCGGTTATATCATTCTTGAAGAAGAGGATCTCCATAAATGGCATTTATCCGGTCATGAAGCAAGAAACTTTATTGATGAGCTGGGAAACATCAAGGAATTCCGGGCATGGGCAATCTTTACTGCATCGAAAGGGGAGAAGGGACTGTATGACGGTTCTCTCCGCTCGAAAAAAATATTTGTGAATAAAATTGCCTATCTCTATAACGGCGGCGGTCATAACAACGCTGCAGGTCTTAAAAAGGTAACAAAAGATCAGATTGATGAAATTATCTATCTGATGCAGAATGCAATCAAAGAAAGTGAGAAATAATTCTCACTTTTTATTTGTGATGTTGTTCACAAATAAATACATGAAAAGGGATAAGCAAAGAATAAATTACAGCATCATAATCATCAGCATGTAATTGTAAACTACTTACTTCAGGACTTCATCAGAAGCATCACCGAATAATCTGTAATGAATAAAAGAAACGAAACATGATCAGTATACAGTTTATATATTCATATTTAACCGGACTGAACCGTTGTAATATACTGCCGTCTGAACCGGATATGAGATGTGAAAAGTATTCGTTTAAAGATATAAGATACACATATCTGCCGACAGCAGAAAAGAAACAGTGACATTAAGTATTACATAAATCAAAAGATATTAGACAGAAAAAGACATGAGATATGAAATACTGCATCATATGAAAAAGAAAGATGAATAAAAACAATAAAGTAATACAGCATGTATAAAACGCGGAAAAGTCAGTATTTATGCGGGTTTTGAGGCGTTTTGAATCAAAACTTATAGTATATACTATGTCGCATAATGTATGTTATTAATGTTTTATATATACTATATCTTTGCCCGGGGTGAAGTGCCCCACACACTGACAAATAACACAGATAAACAAAAATACCGGAATAACCGGTATTCAGTGAATCATTCATATTTCTTTTCCAGAATGAAGTCGTAAAGCTCGTCATTGATTCTGCGGGCGATATTATGTGAATTATCCCACGCGCTGGCAATATTAATTGCTGTAGCGTAGTAATCGTTGTCAAATAACGGACAGCCGCTGTAGCCGGGCTCGGTATCTGCATTGTGATCAAAATTATAATGAGTAATGTTGGAGACCCATCCGTAATCGGCTTTCATCACACCGTTTCTGTAACCGACAAGATTATACCCGCTGCTTGCCAGATCACTGTCAGTTAATGATGCTATTCCGAAATATCCTGTTGTATCCCCTACATTCCACTGCATCTGAACAAGACCGTAATCCCACTGCTCGGCACCTTTTGTATAACCGTCAGGGAAATCTGTTCCGTACCAGTATGTTGTTCCGTCACTGTATTTCAGAAAATAGTTATAGTCATCTTTATATCCGAAATAGAAATCAATATAGTCAGCACCCTGATGGTGATCAGTACACATCAGACAGTGACCGGCGGTCAGCAGTGTTTTCGGTCCGACCATGTATCCGGTTCCCGTTGAAGAGCATCCGCAGCGCATATGGATCTTCATATATGCAATGCAGGAGAACGGATACGCGCTTGTATCCGTAATCCTGACACGGTTATCACTTCCGATTACCGCCCTGTCGTAACGTTCTTCAGGGATATAGGATTCTTCATCTCCGTCGGATTCAATTTCTTTTACTTCCCAGTGACTGGACGCAATCGCTGCCTGAATGGACATGTCGGATCCGGGAGCGGCAGTACCGGTATATTCTTCTGCCGGCTCAGATGCAGACACTTCTGAGTTGCTGTCAGCTGCAGAGACACTTCCCTGCTGTGAGGATGAAGCAGCTGATGTCCCAGGTGAAGTACTGCACGAAGCAAGTGAAGCCGCTAATACGGCTGCGATGATTATTCTGTAATACTTCATAAATGCTCCTTTGTTTTGTCAGATCAGATATTTCATCAGTGAAGAACCGTTTTCCGGTTTTTCCAGTTTGAAGTTGTCCGCAATTGTTGCTCCGATATCCGCAAATGTACTGCCTTCTCTGAGCAAACCATATCCGGTGAATGAGGGACTGTAGAGAATCAGCGGAACAAGTTCCCTTGTGTGGTCACTTCCCGTCCATGTGGGATCGTTACCGTGATCTGCAGTAACCATCAGAAGATCATCATCATTCAGACGCTCAATCAGTTCTCCGAGTTTCTGATCAAACCGTTCCAGTTCCTCAGCGTAACCCTTCGGATTTCTTCTGTGGCCCCACTTTGCGTCAAAATCCACAAGATTCACAAAGCAGAGACCATGGAAATCTCTTGCCGCAATATCAATTGTCTGTTCCATTCCATGTACGCTGGAGTTGCTGTGAAGCGCCTCTGTCACGCCCTCACCGACAAATATATCATTGATTTTACCGACGGAAATCATGTCGAGTCCGGCATCCTTTATGCTGTTCAGCACTGTTCTTCCGATCGGCTTCAAAGCAAGATCATGCCTGTTTGAGGTACGTACGAACTGTCCTTTTTTCCGGCCTGTAAAGGGTCTCGCAATGACTCTGCCGACTTTCCATTCCGGCTTCATTGTGATCTCTCTTGCGATATCACAGCACCGCAGCAGTTCATCGAGTCCGAAGGTTTCCTCGCTTGCGGCGATCTGCAGAACAGAATCCGCTGATGTATAGACGATCATCTCCCCTGTTTTCAGATGTCTTTCACCGAGTTCGTCTAGAATCTCGGTTCCGGAAGCAGCTTTATTGCCGATGACTTTATGACCGGTCTTTTCTTCCA
Organism: uncultured Erysipelotrichaceae bacterium; assembly: GCA_902766435.1. Lineage (GTDB taxonomy): Bacteria > Bacillota_I > Bacilli_A > Erysipelotrichales > Erysipelotrichaceae > Bulleidia. Next base: position 32,013 of record CACXDM010000045.1, read on the forward strand.
GTTCTTTGATCAGATCATCCGGAAAACCCGTATCGGTAAAAGTGATAAACTTATCCGGCATATAGAGACCCATCATTTCCCAGTGTCCCGTCATCGTATCCTTTGAATTACTCTTCTCACGCAGTTTAAGATAGTAACCTGACGGATTCTTAACAGGAGGAATCTGTTCGATATGCTTCAGGTTAAACGTACCCAGTTTCTGCATGACAGGCATCCTGAAGGATTTGACGGAAGACGCAATATGGCCTACCGTATCCGCCCCTTCGTCACCGAAAAGATATGAATCCGGAGCAGAACCGAATCCCCATGAATCAACAACAATCGTAAATACTCTCTTAAACCTATTCTTCATCTTTCAGATCACCTCCCCTTTCTCCGGGATGAAATTTATGATAGCTGTCAAACAGCTGTTTGTTCTGTACATGTGTATAGATTTCAGTAGTGGAAATATTCGAATGCCCGAGCATTTCCTGTATGCTGCGCAGATCCGCTCCGCCGTTAAGAAGATGTGTTGCATAACTGTGACGCAGCTTGTGCGGCGTAATATGCTTGTTAAACCCCAGTTCCACACACTTTTCTTTCAGCTTGATTTCCACTGACTGCGGGGTCACTTTCCGGCCGAATCTGTTGATGAAAAACAATGAAGTCTTTTTTTTCACCCAGACAGGTCTGACAATATCTCTGTACTGTTTCAGCAGAGGAATACTGCCGGCAGGAATCGGAACAATTCTCTCCTTGTTTCCTTTACCCATTACCCTGATCTTGCCGCTTTCCAGGTCTGTCCTGTTCAGAGTCAGGGAAGTAACCTCGGAAATCCGCAGACCGCAGCCGTAAATTGTTTCAAGCACCGCATGATACATAAGCTGAACAGGATCATGATCATCAAAAGAATTCATCAGCCGTTCAACCTCTTCTTCCGTACAGTATACGGGAAGCCTGCG
>CACXDM010000046.1 GCA_902766435.1 uncultured Erysipelotrichaceae bacterium
TCCCGATTCTCGTATTGATCTCCAGAAGTACCTGGAAACGTGCAAGATAGTCAGGAACTGCGTAATGCGGTTCCTTTTTTTGTATAATAAGTGAACGGAGAACACGATGATGAATTTGGTATTTTTTGATATTGACGGAACACTGGCAATCCGAAAGGATGTTCCCGTAAGTGCGCAGAAGGCACTTGAAGAGCTCAGGAACAGGGGCGATCTTGTATTTATCTGTACCGGCAGAAGTCTTTCCTATGTACAGATGAATTTCAGCCGCTATGCGGACGGATTTATCTGTTCCAACGGAAGACTTGCTGTAAAGGAAGATGAGATTCTGTATGATCATCCGCTAAGCGCCGATCAGATCCGGGATGTGATCAGAAAACTCGATGAACTGAATGCCGGTTATGCGTTTTTTGAAAAACATAACGGATGGTACGGCGGAAACCCGGCCGGCTTTGAAGCAATGGCGGCAGGATGGGATCCGGGCTTTGTCAAAAACGGAGTGGATCCAGACCGACTAAGGGCATATAACTTCGACGTCTGGTTTGAAAGCACGGAACACAGACTTCAGATCGAAGAGGCGCTGAAAGATACCTGTCTTCTGAATCCGCACGGACCGCATCCCACGGCAGATGTTACGGTGATCGGCATCGATAAGGGAACTGCACTTGTTCATGTTGCAGAAAAGCTTGGTGTAACGATTGACCATACATACGCATTCGGGGACGGTGTAAACGACCTCTGTATGCTGGAGAGTGCAGGTCATGGGATCGCGATGGGTAATGCGGTTGAAGCGCTGAAGGAGAAAGCGGAATTCGTCACAACGGCAATACGCGAAGACGGCGTGAAAAACGGTCTGCTCCATTACGGACTGATCGGAGGAAAAGAATGAAGCTGACATTCTGGTATGTCAGACACGGGGAAACGCTGTTCAACACCGTACGGCGGATGCAGGGGCAGTGCGACAGCCCGCTGACCGCCAAAGGCATACGGCAGGCGGAAAACACCGCTTCTGCTCTGCGCAGTATACATTTTGACAGAGCATACTGCTCTTCTTCGGAAAGAGCGTGGGATACGGCGCAGATTCTCTGCCGAGGCAGAAACATCACACCTGTATGCATGAAGGGACTGAAGGAATTCCGCTTCGGAGATCTCGACGGAAAACTGATCAGTGATTTCAATGACCGGATTCAGCCCCACAGAATGGCAGATGACTGGACGGATGTCGGCGGCGAAAATGTTGAGATGTTCCGGGAAAGAGCGGAAAAGGCGTTCGCGCAGATTGTTGAGGAATCAGAAGACGGTGATACCGTGCTGATTGTCAGTCACGGCTCGTATTTCATGCATCTGATGAAGACACTGCTGAATTATGACCAGCAGGAATACATACAGCGCATGTTCGCACAGAACAGACCATTCATCCCGAATGCGGGAATTGCCGTGTTTACATACGAAGACGGGAAATACAGTCTGATCAGAGAACCGGTTACGGCAGAAGAATTCAGAGAACTGCAGCAGAAGACTGTCACGTTTTATTATGTCCGGCATGGGGAAACGGTATTCAATACAGAGAAGCGGATGCAGGGATGGTCGGATTCACCGCTGACAGAAGACGGAATAAGGCAGGCGGAAAAGACCGGCCGGTATCTGAGTAATAAAGAATTCAGTACGGCGTATGTTTCCACTTCCGAACGTGCCAGGGATACGGCGGATATCCTGCTTGCGGGAAAAAACATACCGGTACACTATGACCGCAGACTGCGGGAAGTCTTCTTCGGGACAATGGAAGGCTCCCGGTATGAACCGAGATGGAAGGAAGTTTACAGCCGTCTGGAAACAGAGGACTGGTCAGATCTTTCCGGTGAAAACAAGGAAGATGTTTTTATCAGACTGACGGATTTTCTGCGGGATGCATATGATGCGGCAGAGGATGGTGATACGGTACTTCTTGTTTCCCACAGCATTCTCTATATCGATCTGATGGAACTGCTGTTTCAGACGGACCGCAGCTCATTCAGCGGAAGCCATGCCGAAAACCCGATACCCAACGGCGGTATCTGTATCTTTGAACGTACCGGGAATACATACAGACTGATTCAGAAAATGAAGGCGCCGGAGGAAAGTGAATGAAGGGTTATCTCTTTTTTGACATTGACGGAACACTTGAGGACAGCAGCCGCGGACAGCCGGTTTCAGAAGGTGTGATTGACGCGCTCAATCAGGCAAACGAAAACGGATATGCGTGTTTTATCTGTTCCGGAAGAAATCTCAGAGGACTCCGTAATTACAGGAATCTCGGAATGAAAGGCTATGTATTCTCCGACGGAGGGGGAATCATGATCGAAGGAAAGGAGCCGCTCTATACCTCCATACCCGATGATGTGATCCGTAATCTGATCAGGGATATTCCGGAAAAGTACAACGGGGATCTGATGATGGCGACGGCGGAAAACATGTTTGCGGGAGATACCGAATACCGCAACATGTATGAATCTGCCTGCCGCTTTGCGGATGAGAATACAGAACCGGATCAGGTTATGTCTTTATTCGGGATCCGGAAGCTTTCGGAATACAACGGGGATCCGGTAAATGAAATCGATGTTTCTTTCCCCGATGAAGAAACCGAAGCGCTTTTTGTCAGTGAGATGGATGACAGACTGGAATTCATATCCACGTCCGAATCATACGGCAGAGGCGGCAGAACGGCAGGGGAACTGACCTGCCGGGGCGTCACAAAGGCATCCGGCGCCAAACGGATTACGGAGATGCTTGGCGGCAGTATGAAAAACACCTACGCATTCGGTGATTCGATGAATGACGCAAGTGTCTTAATCGCATGTGAATATGGCATTGCAATGGGAAACTCACCGCAGGAGCTGAAGGATCTTGCGGACTATGTGACGGGAGATGTTTCCGAAGACGGTGTGGTCAGCGCGATGAAGCATTTCGGCATCATCTGAATACCGAACGGTCTGCTTCGGGAAACAGGCGGAAGAATTCCTCTTCGGTCTGTTCAAGAACACGGTTTCTCAGCTGATCATCAGTAACCGCTTCGCGGTATGCCGCAAGCAGTTCCTTACAGTGAAATGAGAACGGAAGAATCCATTTGTTTCCGTTCTTTTCTTTCTCTTCGGAAATCCGTTTCTGACCCGCTCCCTGACTCCAGCAGAAGATACATCTGGAATCACCTTTCCCGAGGGCTTCTTTCACATCCAGGGTAAATGATCCGGCATATCCTCTGCATATCGCAAGATCAATAAAATGACAGTAATACGGGCCATAGGGAAGCAGATCATACTGTTTCCATGTATTGAACCAGGCGCAGAGACTGACTTCGGATACGGTTTCCTCCTGCCTGCAGTCAAGAACAGAGCGGTTTTCTCCCGGTCTGCCGGCCCATTCGCCGTAGATCAGAAAAGAAGAAATATCCAGAGGCTTTCCGTCATTCAGTGTATTGCGCCGCATGCGCTCCCCGCGCTTCATACCGTAAATGCCGGTAAAGGACTTAATCAGGTCTTCTCCTGTTGTCTTGTCCGTATTGAGAATTGTATATTTTGCGAGCAGCGCGTACAGAACGGCGTGTTCACGGATTCCGTATTCCATAGTAATAACCCCGAACAGATCATAGCACGCTTTGTGCGGAATATTGAAATGTAATTGATAAGCAAGTAAAATAAACTGAAGGGGTAATCAGATGGCAAACAGACTTCCGGAAAAACTGACAGCGCTCAGAAAGCATTACGGGCTTTCCCAGGGCGATCTTGCCGAAAAACTCGGTGTTTCCGTTATGGAATACATGAACTGGGAAAACGGCAATAAAATCTGCACGATTCAGACACTGATCAGAATCGCGGATATTTTCAAAGTGACTCCGGATGAACTGGCGGACAACCGCAAAGAGCTTGATATGCCTCAGCTCGGCAGTGATGACAGTATTGACATCCCCTTTATTAATCCGGACCTTTCCGGCGGGGAAAACAGAACTTCCGCAGAAAGCACTCAGCTGGTACAGAAACCGGTGGATGAAGGGGATACGCAGGTTGTTCCGGCAGGCGGGACGGCAGCGATTGAGACAGATGAGAATTCCCAGACGAAGGTACTGGATACCCAGGGCTTCCAGCGGACAATCTCAAATGAAATCGTAGATGAACTGCCTGATGCCGGGTCTTATCCCGAACCGGAAAAAAGACGCGATCCCGAAAAAGAAAAGAAGAAAAGAAAAACACTTCTGATCTCCGTATTTGCCGTAGTGGCAGCACTGGCTCTGGCCTTTGCCGTAATGATGCTTTCAGACAAGAAAGGATCAGTCACCAATACACTGACGGATATTAACCGCCTGAGTGCGGGAGACAGATATTCCCTGTATATCGATGACAGCGGAAAGCTGAATGTTACAGGAACATTCGGTACGGCAGGAAGATTTACGGATGTGGTGCAGGTCAGCGCTTATGAGGGTCATGCCCTCGGTCTGAAGAAGGACGGCAAGGTTGTTTCAAGCGATGATAAATCACCGGTCGGATCATGGAAGAATATCGTCATGATCGCAGCCGGCAGAACACATTATGTCGGTCTGAGAAGTGACGGCACGGTTGTATGCACGGGCAGCGAAGCCGCATGCAAGGTGGAGACCTGGGCAAAGATCAAAGCAGTCTATGCCGGAAATACAGTCACGGTAGGCATTGATGAAGAAGGAACGGCGCATGTGTCCGGAGAAGCCGGAGACGCTGACGGCACAAAGAATATTGTTTCTGCCGCGGTCGGCGCAGATGAGCTGATTTTTGTTCAGCAGGACGGTAAGGTTCTCTCCTTCCCGATTTCCGGAATCGCCCCCTCAGACGTATCCGAATGGGAGAATGTCGCTGCTGCAGCTGCGGGTTCCCGTACGGCGGCAGGCCTGACAAAGGACGGAAAAGTGATTTCATCTTCATCCGATGAAAAGATACAGGCAATGATCTCCCAATGGTCGGATATCCGTTATATCGCGGTCAATGACGGAACGATTGTCGCAGTCGACAATAAGGGAGTACTCCATGGCGCCGGGACAAATGACGGACAGTATGTGGACGGGGTTGATCCCACGCCTGACGTAGAGAAAGAACCTGATGAGGCGCTTCCGTCCGTCAGCGGGATTACCTTCTCTGAGACAACCGCCAACGTTGTCATCAAATGGGCAAAAGTAACCGGTGCCGACTTCTATGAGGTAACGGTTGACACCGATCCCGAGACAAAAGTATCCAAGATCGGCTCAAACAGCACGAGTATTCCGACAGACCGGCTGAATGACGGACAGGAATACACCGTAACGATTACCGCTTATCCTGTTGATAAGAAGAAATTCAAGCAAAGTGAACCGACAGTCGTTAAATATACCTATAACATGAAAACAATCCAGCTCGGATCGCCGGGTAATATCCGTCAGGAATCATCAACGGACGGAAAGTGGATTATCGCCTGGGATTCTGTCAGTCATGCGGATTACTATTATGTATCATTTGACGGCGGTGAAGAGATGCAGATCCATGACACGAAGATTGAGCTCGTTCCGACAGAGATGGGAATCGAAAACGGATCGACGCACAATATTCAGGTCAGAGCAGGATCGGATGATTCCAAATATACAACCGGCGAAGCGGGAAGAGCTTCTCTGAAATATGAATTCAAGGTTCCGAAGTTCAATGTCACACTGATCTTCACATTGGCAGACGGTACAGAGGTCGGAACACCGGCAACGTATGACATGTCAATGGAGGCAGGCAATTACAGTATTCTCAGCTACATTCCTGCCGGTTATGAACTGGCTGACAGTACACAGACAACATTTGATGTTACAACGGATACCGTGAAAACCGTGATCGTTGTACGGAAGGCTGCTGAGGAAGAACAGCCGGTTCAGGAGCCTGCTGCGGAGGAAGAAACCAATGGATGAACAGGTCTGGTATTATATGACGCATGACCGCTCAAAATACGGTCCGTATACGGATGGTGAGCTGGCCAGCCTGATCCGGCAGAAGATTATTTCTCCCAATGACTATATCTGGATGCCCGCGCTGAAAGGCTGGCTGAAAGTGAAGGAAAGTATCTATTCATTTTATCTTCCGTCAGAAGAAAGCAGACAGGATGCGTAATACGCATCCTGTTTTTGTTCTTCAATGATCAGAATGTCAGCAGATAAAGAAGCGTACCGGAGACCACCATGCCGGTAAAGAACGGCACGATATTCCGTACACACAGGGCTGCGAATTCCCTGATCAGAGCGCTTGGCCAGTAATAATAGGCTGTTCTTGCGCCGATGCCGGTGATCGGGAACTTGAGATGACGGGCGTAGATCATTGCCCGGAGGGTATGATAGCCGGAAGTGACGACAGCGGTATGTTGACTGCCTTTCTGTTTTTTGATGATCTTCTGACAGTTTGCCAGGTTTTCCATCGTATCCTTTGATTTGTCTTCCATGATGATGTCCGGTTCCCGGATTCCCTTTTCGAGGAGATAGTTTTTCATCGCCAGCGCTTCGGGAATCTTCTCATCGGGTCCCTGTCCGCCGGAGACGATGATCTTACAGGAAGTGGAGGAATTCTCATATACCCGGATTCCTTTGTCCAGCCTGTCAGCGAGAAGACGTGATACCTTGTCTCCGTCGATCAGTCCCGAGCCGAGAACGATCACATAGTTGAAGTCACTGCGGCGGGGAAGGATCAGAATAATCAGCGTATAGATCAGATAGGAAAGAAACAGGAATGAAATGTAGAAAATGATAAATGAAAACCCGGCATAGACAAGCAGTCTTGGTCTTGAAAGACCGGTCGGGATATGGGCCATACCGATCAGAAAGCCGATATCACCGACAAAAACCATAATGCCGAAGAGGAATGACAGCAGATTGGGAATTCTGAATCCCTCGTTTTTCACCATGACAAAGCCGTTGTAGATCAGTAACACCGGCACGGCAAGCATCAGGAAAACCAGGATGCCGATCACAAAAGCAGTAATTACATAGCCGGTTCTGGTCCTTTGATAACGGTCAAGAAGATAAACCGCAAAAAGAACAAGTGACGAAAGAAAATAGATCCCGTTGCGGTATCTGCGGCGGTCAATGGCAGTGGAAATGACAAACGCTGCCAGTGCGGCCAGACTCAGGATCAGCCGGATGTTGGTTTTAATAAATTCCATACTGTAATTATGCCATGAACAGGGATAAAAAGGATTTCCAAATATGTCCTGTTTTCTGTCCCACTGAAGGTCATTTTGGGGTATACTGATGGAAACCGCTGACCGGAACCAGTAGGACAGAGTATCAGCCGATACAGAGAGGAACAGAACCGGTGAAACTGTTCCGGGTATGATCCTGTGTGAATGCATCCGTGAGGGCTTTTCCGAACAGTTACAGTAGGGAAGGACGTAAGCGTACGTTACAGGCAGAAGAGAACAAAGAAAAGTGGAACCACGTCATACGTCTTTTTGATAAGACGTTATTTTTTTGAGAGGAGAGGAAATATGATCAGGCTGTATAATTCGAAAACACTGACAACGGAAGATTTTGTGCCGGTTAAGGAAGGCGAAGTAAGCATGTATGTCTGCGGACCTACTGTTTATAACCACGCGCATATCGGAAACGCAAGACCAATGGTTGTCTTTGACGTACTGAAGAGACTCTTTGAGGCAGAGGGATACAAGGTCACCTATGTATCCAATTTCACCGATGTGGATGACAAGATCATCAACCGGGCAGCGGAAGAAAACACAACAGAATCCGTTATTGCGGAACGGTATATTGAAGCATACCAGAATGTGAGAAAGATGCTGAATACTGAGCTGCCGGATATCACACCCAGAGTAACCGAGACAATGCCGCAGATCATCAGCTTTATTGATGAACTGGTAAAGTCCGGTCATGCATATGTCAGGGACGGGGATGTGTATTTCTCCGTGGAGAGTGTTCCGACATACGGTGAGATCTCCCACCAGAAACTGGATCAGCTTGAAGCAGGCGCCCGTATCGAAACAAACGACCAGAAGGAAAACCCGTATGATTTCGCCCTCTGGAAAAAGACCGACACCGGTATCAAATGGGAAAGCCCTTGGGGTGAAGGAAGACCCGGATGGCATACCGAATGCGTTGTCATGATCAATGACAACCTCGGGCCGATGATCGATATTCACGGCGGCGGTATGGACCTGAAATTCCCGCATCATGAAAATGAAGCGGCACAGCAGGAAGCGCTGCACGGCAATGCTCTGGCAAATTACTGGATTCACAATGCGATGGTGAATATCAACGGTGAGAAGATGTCCAAGTCACTCGGCAATACGATGTGGGCAAAGGATGTTGTGGAGAAGCTCGGTGTGAATCTGACCAGATGGCTGATTTCCTCCGTTCATTACCGTAAGGAACTGAACTTCAGTGAGGAGACGATTGAAACAGCCCGCAAGGAGCTGGAGAAAGTGCTGAATCCGCTGAAGCAGGCAGACGTGAAGGCTGCACTTGCAGGGGTTGAATTCAGTGATGAATATGATGAAGAACTGTACCGCAGCTTCCTTGATCAGCTGGATGATGATCTGAATACGCCGAATGCCTATTCCGTCATCTTTGAGGCAGTGAAGAAACTGAACCAGTCACTCCGTCAGAGGGAAATCGATTTCACTGCTGTCGGCAGGTACCGCAATGCGGTGGAGAAAATGCTGAAAGTACTGGGGATTACGGTGGAAAAACCGGAAGTGACGGAAGAAGACCGGGAACTGTTTGAAAAATGGAATGCCGCGAAAAAGGAAAAGAACTTTGATGAGGCAGATATTTACCGCCGTAAGCTGACTGAAAGAGGTCTGCTGTAATGAAGTCTTCCGAATGTTCGGGACGCACACTGGCCTTTCTCGGAGACGCGGTATGGTCTTTGAAAGTGAGAGAGTGGCTCGTGGAAGGGAAAAAAGGAGGCGGAAACCGTCTGCAGAGGGAGAGTATACGTTATGTCTCCGCGAAAGCGCAGGCGGATTTCTACGAAAGACTTCATGAAGAGGGATTCTTCACGGAGGAAGAGGAAGAAACATTCCGCCGCGGCAGAAACGGCAATGCCGGTACGGTTCCCCACAATACCGATGTGGGAACATACCGGATTTCCACCGGGTTTGAGGCCGTAATCGGGGCTCTTTACCTGGAAAAAAATGAGAGAAGAATAGAAGAGATCTGGGAAAAGATACGGAGTCTGAAAGGAGCGGATTCATGTCACAATTGATGTACGGGAAAAATGTTGTAAAACAGCTTCTGAATGATGCAGGAAGAATCAAAAGAATCCTGCTTGTTTCCGAAGACCGTGAAATCACGAAAGCCGCTGCCAGAGCAGGTGTGCGTATCGAAAGAACCGACCGCAGAACACTGACGAAAATGACCGGTACAGACCGTCATCAGGGTATCGCGGCGGAGATCGAACCGTATAAGCTCTATACGCCGGAGGAAATCGCTTCCTCTGTCAAACCGGGTGAGTACGGTCTGATCATCATGCTGGATGAACTGGTGGATCCGCATAACCTCGGTGCAGTGCTGAGAACAGCTGATGCGGTGGGCGCAGCCGGTGTGATCTTCAAGAAGACAAACTCTGTCGGACTGACACCCGCGGTTGCCAAAGTCAGTGCCGGAGCAGTTGATACCGTAAAATGCGCTGCCGTCACGAATCTGGCAAGGACTCTGGAGTCGCTGCAGAAAAACGGATGGTGGGCAGTCGGAGCCGATATGGGAGGACAGGACTACCGCTCGCTGAAGTATGACTTCAATACGATTCTGATTATCGGCAATGAAGGAAAAGGGATGTCAAGACTGCTGGAGGAAAAGTGCGATTATATCGTATCGCTTCCGATGAAGGGAAAGATTTCCTCACTTAATGCATCCGTCAGCGCGGGAATTCTGATGTATCACATTTACAACATGCATTTCCCTCTTTAGGAGGACATGAGATGAAAGAGAATCCGTATGAGCTTCTGTATATGTACAGGATGGGGGACCGCTATGCGGAAAAGAGACTATATACGATTTACAAGCCGTATGCAGAGATGGTTGTCCGGACTTTTCTCAAAAAGAATGAATATCTGAGAGGCTATGAGGAAGATCTGAGCCAGGAATGCATGATTGCCGTATTCACCGCGGTGAAGCGGTACAGGCAGGATAAGGATTCATCTTTCCGTACCTTTGTCAACGTGCTCGTAAAACGACGGCTGTTTCAGAAGGCCAAGTGGTACCGGAACTGTCTGTTTGCGGAAGGGAAAATCGTTACGGAATGGGATGATGAAATAACCGAATCCCTGCAGAGAAGCGAACTGACACAGAAATACAGGATGTATGAACCTGAGTATTATCTGAAGTACCGGATCGCGGAAGAAAACCTGATGAACAGCTTCAGCTATATGTCAAAGCAGGACCGGAAAGTACTGGCGCTTTGGGATACCGGAAAGTCATATGTTGAGGCAGCCGAATCTCTGGGCTGTACAAGCAAACAGTATGAAACAAGACTGCGGAGTCTCAGAAAGAGTATCTACCGGTCGGTGGATGCCAGACGCTTCCGGCTGAAGAAGAAGAAAAGAGTGACGGAAAACGACGGAAAACAGGAAAAATAAAAGCCGGCGGAAGGATATCTCATTGACGCGGGTTTTCCGGTTGTGATAGAGTATTGTAGTCTTTCGAAAGGAGTTTTTATCATGGCAAAAGATGATAAGATCATCCTCGCATGTGAAGTGTGCATGTCAAGAAACTATACGACGAACAGGTCGAAGAATAACAAGAAGCGCCTTGAACTGAGAAAGTTCTGTCCCAAGTGCGGAAGACAAACGCTTCATAAACAAACGAAATAGGAGGCTTCCGGAAATGGCAGACGAGAAGAAGAAAGAAAAAAAGACAGTCAATGATCCCTGGTTCAGTGTCAGCGGTATCCGCAAAGAGGCAAAGAGAGTACGCTGGCCGAAGTGGAAATCAGAAGGAAATAACCCCGGTATTCTTGAAAACACCGAACAGGTTCTTGTTTTCACGGGATTCTTCGCAGGTTATTTTGTTCTGTGTGACCTGATCATTACCTATCTGTTGAAAATTGTCGGGATCGGAGCGTAAATATGGCAGAAGTAAAGAAGAAATCGATTATTGATGATGAAAATGAAACCCGCTGGTATGTTGTCAATACCTATTCCGGACATGAGAACAGGGTAAAGGACAATCTCGAAAAGAGACTGGAAACCATGGGTATTCAGGATTCGCTGTTCCGTATCCTCGTGGCAGAAGAGCCTGAAATCGAAATCAAAAACGGAAAACAGGTTGAGAAGATGAAGAACATGTTTCCCGGTTATGTCTTCGTTGAAATGAAGATGACCGACGAGGCATGGTATGTCGTCAGAAACACACCCGGAGTTACCGGCTTTATCGGTTCCTCAGGCGGCGGTGCAAAGCCGTTCCCTGTTTCTCCCGATGAGATGGAATCCATTCTCAGAAGAATGGGACAGAGCGACAAGAAGGTTACTGTTGACTTCGCTGTCGGTGATCTGGTCAGAGTACAGACAGGACCGTTCAGCGGCATGGAAGGCAAAGTCTCCTCGATGAATGATCAGACGCAGGTAGCGAATGTACTGATCATGCTGTTCGGCCGTGAGACACCGACAGACATCAACTATAACGACCTGCAGAAGGTTGAAAACGAATAAGCATACTGCTTTGCGGGATGTAATCAGAAAGAAGAAGGCCGGTCATCAGACCGGCTTTTGTATTCAGTCAGCGGGAGGAATTCCGCCTTTTATATATGTCAAAATGGAAGATCAATCCTTCGTATTCCTTGTCTTCTCCCCGTTCGACGCATTCCCATTCGGGATCCTCATCCAGATTGGGGAACCAGGCATCAGCTGTATACGTGTTTTCCACTTTGGTGATGACAGCCTCATCACAATACGGCAGCATTGCATGATAGACGGAATCACCGCCGATGACGATCATATCCGGACTGTCCTTGGGGACAAGTTCAAGAAGCTCTTCAATGCTGTGAACGGTTTCGGCGTTTTCCACTGTATACTCGGGATTGCGGGTAAGAATGATGTTTCTGCGCTTCGGAAGCGGCTTTGCGTTTGGAAATGACTCAAGTGTCTTACGGCCGTAGATAACGGTTTTCCCATTGGTGAGGGAGCGGAAGTTCTTCATGTCTTCCGAAATGTGAACAAGGAGCTGATCCTTGTATCCGATCGCCCAGCTGCGGTCAACGGCTGCTATCATTTTCATGGTTCACCTCACACCGCAATCTCGATGTTTTTGATCTGATCGCCGGCCACCTGATAGTTCTTCAGACTCACACTGTCTTTTGTGAAGCGGTAGAAATCACGGATTGTCGGATCGAGATGGAATTCCGGCGCCGGCTGCGGGGTGCGGGTCAGCAACTCTTCAATCGCGGGAATATGACGGGGAGCGTAAATATGCGCGTTGGCGTCAATATGAACGAATTCACCTGCTTCCATATCACATACCTGCGCGATCATATGCTGGAGAACAGCATACTGACATGTATTCCAGGCCCATGCCGCAAGGACATCCTGGGATCTCTGATTCAGAATCATATTCAGGGTAAGCTTATCATTTCCTTTTTCCTGGCTGACGACAAATGTCACACTGTAGGCGCAGGGCTGCAGATTCATTTCATCCAGGTCCTCCGGATTCCAGATCGTTGTCATGATCCGTCTTCCGAACGGAGCGTTTTTCAGATCATACAGAACCTTGTCCACCTGATCCAGATGCCATCTGCCGTTTTTGCGTACGGCCGCAATGCGTTTTGTCTCACTGTCACGGAAGATATCTTCTCCGTCTTCGTTTACCGTGAATTCATAGTATTCGGGGAATGCATTTACCAGACCTTCATCTGTTACATCCTTACAGGAATGCTTAATGCCCATCTGATAGCCGTATGCTTTTCCGATGGAACCGTCCTTGTCGGCCCATTCATCCCAGATATGCGGTCCGAGATCATTGATGTTGTTGGACTTTTTCTGCCAGATCCAGAGTACTTCGTCCGTAGCGCTTTTAATGCCGGTGCGTCTGAGCGTCAGCATCGGAAATTCCTTACGGAGATCAAAACGGTTGATCTCACAGAACTTCATGATCGTATAGGCAGGTGTCCCGTCAGGCCAGTGGGGTCTGACTTTCTGTCCTTCCGTTGAAGTGCCGTTATCCAGAATATCGCGGCACATTTTCATAAACTCTATATCTGCAATGCTCATAGGTATACCTCTTATCAAACATAACCATTGTACTGAATTATCATGAAATTTTGTATAAAAGAAAAACCGCTTATTTCAGCGGTTACAGAAGATGCATCTGATGCTTTTCACAGATATCGATCATTTCCTTGGGCCAGATGGAAGCCTGAACTTCACCGACGTGTGCCTTATTCAGTAATAACATGCACAGTCTGGACTGACCGATACCTCCGCCGATCGTATACGGCAGCTCGCAGTTCTGAATCATCTGATGATACGGAAGCGCCAGTCTGCCTTCACAATGAGCGGCTTTGCACTGGGATACGATGGAATCTTCATCGACACGGATACCCATGCTTGAGATTTCCAGGGAACGCTTCAGGGAAGGGAGCCAGAACAGCAGATCACCGTTCAGATCCCAGTCATCATAGTCCGGAGCTCTTCCGTCATGCGGACGGCCGCTTCTCTTCAGGGGTTTTCCGACTTTCTTTATGAATACGCACTTCTTATCAGCTGTAATCCGGTCTTCTCTTTCCTTGGGTGAAAGATCAGGGTAGAGGTCCTCCAGTTCCTGGGAGGAGATAAAGAAGACATCATCCGCCAGATGACATACTGCCTGAGGATACTTGTACCAGACCTCATGTTCCATATGCTTGATTACCTTGAAGATATCTCTGACGACTGCTTCCAGAGTAGCCTCATTGCGTTCATCCTTGTCGATGATCTTTTCCCAGTCCCACTGGTCAACGTAAACGGAATGAAGATTGTCGAGAAGCTCATCACGCCGGATTGCGTTCATATTGGTATACAGTCCCTCATGAAGCTGAAAGCCGTACTTCTTCAGGGCGTATCTTTTCCATTTGGCAAGAGACTGCACGACCTCAATTCTCTCACCGGTCATTTCCTGTATATCGAAACTGACAGGACGTTCGATTCCGTTCAGATTGTCATTCAGACCGGAGCTGCGCGGAACGAACAGCGGCGCGCTGATACGAAACAGATTCAGCTCTTTGCCGATCTCTTTCTGGAACGTATCACGGATATACTTAATAGCTTCCTGTGTCTCACGGACAGAGAGGACAGGGGAATAGTTTTCCGGAATCTGTACCTGCATAACAATTACCTCACAATAGCGATATTTTATCACTCGTATGAAAGGAATGAAAGATTTTCGGAAAATATTTATGAAACAAAAAATACATACGGAGAGAGTAAAAGACTTGCACGTTAAAAAAGATTGCATAAAATATAATTGTAAAAAAGGAGAAGAGCATGACACGTTACGATATTGCAATCATCGGTACAGGCCCGGCCGGCCTGGAAGCAGCGATCACCGCAAAGGTCAGAAATAAAAACATCATTCTGTTCGGAAGCCGGAATCTCAGCCAGAAGATGGCTGTTGTGGATCATCCGATTCTCAACTATCTCGGACTTCCTTCTGTTACAGGCAAGGAGATGGCGGCGGCTTTTCAGAAGCAGCTGGATGAGATGGGAATTGAGATTACCGAACAGAAAGTCACTTCGGTATATGCGATGGGTGATTTCTTCGGTCTGCAGCTCAGCAATGGGGAAATGGCGGAAGCGGAATCCGTGATTCTTGCGAGCGGTGTCGTTGCCGGCAAGCCTTATCCGGGTGAGGAACAGTTCCTTGGCAGAGGTGTCAGTTACTGCGCGACATGCGATGCGCCGCTTTACAGAAACAAGACGGTTGCCGTGATCGGCGGAAGCGCTGAGGAAGAAGCAGAGGCAGACTTCCTCGGTGAAGTGTGTGAGAAAGTATATTATCTTCCCCTGTATAAGGGCGAACCGCAGTTCTCCCATGAGAACATTGAGATCATCTCCGGCAAACCCGTTGAAATAAAGGGAATGATGAAGGCGAATCAGCTTGTGACGGATCAGAATACATATGATGTTGACTGTGTGTTTGTTCTGCGGGCAGCACAGTTCCCGGGTCAGCTGGTTCCGGGTCTTGCGACGGAAGGCAATGCGGTAAAGGTGGATCTTCAGATGAAGACAAATATCGTCGGTCTCTTTGCGGCAGGTGATATTGCCGGTCAGCCGTATCAGTATATCAAAGCTGCGGGACAGGGAAATACAGCAGCGCTGTCAGCTGTTTCCTATCTCGCGGAGAAGAAAAAGGGTTAAGAACATGAGTGAAAACTACGACTGCCTCAGACTGGAAAATCAATTATGTTTCCCTTTATATGCGGCTGCCAGGAAAATCACTTCCGCCTATACGCCGTATCTGAAGCCGCTGGGGATTACCTATACGCAGTATATTGTCTTCATGGTGCTTTGGGAGAAGGATGATATTCCGGTCGGAGAGATCTGTCAGAAGCTCTGTCTTGACAGCGGAACACTCACACCGCTGTTAAAGAAGATGGAGGAAAAGGGATGGATCACAAGAACACGTTCCGTAAAGGATGAACGTTCCGTCTTTGTCAGACTGACAGAGAAGGGAAGCGAACTGAAAAAGGAATGTGGTAAGATTCCCGCTAAGATCGGTCAATGTGTGCCGCTCGGGGAAAAGGATGCGGCGGAACTGTACCGTATTCTGTATCAGATACTCGGAGGTATGAAATGAACAGAGATCAGGTTATTATCAGAACAAGTGTGATCGGTATTCTGGCAAATGTTCTTCTCGCCGCGTTCAAGGCATTTGTGGGAATTCTCTCCCATTCCATTGCCGTCGTACTGGATGCCGTAAATAATCTGAGTGACGCGCTGTCATCATTGATTACGATTATCGGCACAAAGCTTGCGCTTAAACCGGCGGATAAGGAACATCCCTACGGGTACGGAAGAATCGAATATCTCAGTGCCGCAATCATTTCGGTTATCGTATTGTATGCCGGTATTACATCCCTGACGGAATCGGTGAAGAAGATCATCAATCCGGAGGTTCCGGATTATTCACCTGCATCCCTGATTGTGATCGGGGCAGCAGTGGTTGTGAAGCTGCTTCTGGGAAGATATGTAAAGGCAACCGGTGAAAAAGTGGATTCCGCTTCTCTTGTCAATTCGGGAGAAGACGCGATGAATGATTCGATTATCTCATTCTCGACACTTGTATCCGCTGTGATCTATATGCTGTTTCATATCTCACTGGAGGCCTGGCTCGGTCTGATTATTTCCGGTGTTATTATCAAGAGCGGTATTGATATGTTAAAAGATACGTTCTCAAGGATCCTCGGTGAAAGAATTGACGGCGAGCTGGCTAAACAGCTGAAGGCGGATATTGCCTCCTATGAAGGCGTATACGGCGCATATGATCTGAATATGCATGATTATGGTCCTGACAGAATGATGGGATCGATTCATGTGGAGGTACCTGACTACTATACGGCAGATCAGCTGGATCAGCTGACAAGAACGATCCAGACGGATATCTATGATAAACATCATGTGATTCTGACAGCTGTCGGCTTCTATGCCCGCAATACGGGAGACAATGAGGCGGCTGACATACTGAACCGTGTCAGAGAGATCGTCGATAAAACGGAACACGTCAGTCAGATGCACGGTTTCCATGTGAATACGGAAAAGAAAACAATCCGGTTTGACATCGTAGTCGGCTTCCAGGCAAATGACCGTCATGCGGTCTATGAGGAAGTCCTGAAGAAAGTTCAGGAAGAATGGCCTGACTATCAGATCAGGATTGTCATGGATTCCGATACAAGCGATTAAAAAACTGTAAGCAGTAAACTTACAGTTTTTTTACGCTATCCAGTATTTCATTAACAAGCCTTACGGCAATGTTTTCGGTTTTATGATCAATATCCCGCAGAGGATTCAGTTCAACCAGATCATAGGAACAGATTTCTCCGATATGGGATACGATTGTCCGGTTGATTTCAAAGGCTTCTTCTTCGCTGATTCCGTCTGATGCAGGGACAGATACGCCGGGCGCCGTAAGCGGATCGATGACATCCAGATCATAGCTGATGTGTACTGCATCAGTGCCGTTTCCCGCAATCTTCAGTGCTTTTTCCATGATGGCGGATGCGCCTTCACGGTGAATATCCTCTGTTGAGAATACCGTCACATCCGAGTGATCGAGATTGATCTGCTCATCGGGATCGATATCTCTTCCGCCGACAATAACGATATTCTTCTGGCTTACCGTTTTTCCCTGATGGAAGGGAATCATGTCGGTATTGTTGAAACCGCCGATGGCAGCCAAAGGAAGACCGTGGAGATTTCCTGTAACGGTTGTATCAAATGTATTGAAGTCCGCATGGGCGTCAATCCAGATTACGCCGATGTTTCCGTATACGGCTGCGGAGGACAGGGCGGAAGGAATGGCTGCGGAATGATCCCCGCCGAGAAGAAGGGAAAAGTATCCGTCCTTTTTCGCGTTCAGGATTGTATGGTACAGTCCGGTATTATATTTCAGCAGTTCGGCTTCGTTTTTCCTGAGATCGTTTTTGTCTCTGCTTTTGATGATTGACGGATCTGCTTCAACCGAAACGGATTTCTGATGATGAAAATGATTCAGTATGGTCTTTGGACCGAGTCTGGCCCCATCAGCGGCTACGCCAAGGTCCACAGATGCTGCGACTAATATTGTATTCATGTATTCCTCTTATTCCGAAGAGAATTCTAACCCAAAAGATGTTCCCATACAAGGGACACATTTGCCATGTGATACGGTATAATTCCTGAAGGAGTAAATGAGAGATGAAAAACTTAAAAGATATATATCCGCAGCTTGAACAGGATGTTTTTGTAAAAGATATCAAGACCTCCTCTCTTGAGATTGAAGAGGGAGATGTATTTGTCTGTACGAAGGGTTACAGCGCCGACAGGCACGACTACGCGGAAGACGCCGTTAAACGCGGCGCAAAGGCGTTGATTATTTCCCGGGAAGTCAATGTGGATGTTCCCTGTGTTATGGTTGAAGACACAAACAGGGAACTGCCCGTACTTGCGGCGAAGTTCTATGACCATCCTGACCGGAAGCTGACAATGATCGGCATTACCGGGACAGACGGAAAGACCTCAACATCAACGATGATTCAGCAGTTAATCGGAACGGATATCTGCGGTTATATCGGAACAAACGGAGTATATTGTGACAACTATGAGGCAGATACACCGAATACAACCCCGGACGCGGATAAACTGTACTGTTTCCTGGATCACTTTGTGTCTGCAGGATGTAAATATGTATCCATGGAAGTATCCAGTGAAGCGCTGATGAGAGACAGAACGGCAGGTGTCCTGTTTGACGCTGCGGCGTATACAAATGTCACAAGCGAGCATATCAATATTCACGGTACATTTGAACAGTATGTGAAAGATAAAAGCAAACTGTTCCGGAAGATGAAGGATAACGGCTTCTGTATTGTCAATACTGATGATCCGCAGTGTGATGTATTCGTTAAAGCGGCAGAAGGAACTGTACGTTCCTACGGAAAGAAGGAAGATGCGGATCTGCGGATCTGTTCGATCGTTCAGAATACGGAATCAACGGATATTGTCTATGCGTATGAAGGAAAAGAGTATAAAGTGCATTCTCCGCTTCTCGGTGAATTCAATGTCTATAATCTGGCTGCTGCGCTTCTGGTACTTCTGTCTCTCGGTTTTGACATGGAGACACTGATCAGCCGCGTGGACGGACTGTCGGTAGACGGAAGGGTAACGATGCTGAAAACGGACGCGGATTACCATGTCATGGTGGACTACGCCCATACACCCAACGGAATCGAGAATATCCTGAAGCTGGCAGATACCCTTCCCGTTAAGCGGAAGGTTGTGGTAATCGGCGCGGCAGGGACAAGAGATCCATACAAGAGACCGCTCATGGGAAAGACGATCTGTGATCACCCGGATACATACGGCATCTTTACCTATGAAGATCCCCGGAATGAAGATCCGGCGGACATCTGTGATGATCTGACGAGGGAAATCGTCGGCTATGATAACTATGAAATCATACTCGACCGCAGAGATGCGATTGAACGGGCTGTCAATATGCTGGAAAAGGATGACCTTGCATTGATTCTCGGCAAAGGGAATGAAGATGAGGAAATCCTGAAAGACGGACCGATTGAATTCAATGACATCAAGGTCGCATATGAGATGATTGCGAAAAGGAACGGTAAATAAACATCAAGGCTGCAGGAAAATCCCGCAGCCTTTAAAAAACTGCCCGCTGATTACGGACAGTTCATTTTGTTATTCGTTTGGTGTGTATCTGAGGAATGTACCGTTGTCGGCGATCCATCTGTTTTCACCGATTCTGTACCATGTATATCCGCCGTTTTCCTGAATCTCGTAAACATCGAATTCCTGACCGTAGTATACAGCGTCAATCGGATCTCCGTTTGTGGAAGGCATCGGACGGACATTCAGGTCAGTGAGTACCGTAACCTTGCCGAGTGTCTTGTTTTCTACTTCAGGTTCAGGTGTAGGCTCCGGTGTCGGTGTCGGTTCAACTGTCGGCTCCGGTGTAGGCTCGGGTTCGGGTTCTTTCTTTCCGAACGGACTGAAGATCAGCAGCAGCGCAATCAAGAGAGCTGCGGCGACAAGAATTCCGGCGAGAAGCACAAGCGGCTTTCTCTTCAGGAAATCAAGAGGTCCTTCATCTTCCAGGGAACGCTCATCCCCATCTGTCTCAAGAACTTCTTCATACTGTGTATAGGGCTGGTTTTCCAGACCGAGGTCTTCTGTCGGATCATCCGGTCCGGGAATGTTGGCTGAACCGCTGACTGCGAATACAGGCAGCTGCAGAGTTGTATCACCCTTTGCCGGCTGATTTTCGTCCGGCGCAGTAAACTGAATGGTTTCGGGATCTGCCGGGAAGCGGATCTCTCCGGTATTTCTCGGTTCCTGTACCATACTGCCGCAGTTGGGACAGAAACGGTTTCCGGCAGGGACTTCATGTCCGCAGGTTTTACAATATATAATACGTTCCATCGTATATAACCTCCAAATAACCCTGCTGCCTGCTTTCAGGCAACACACGACTATTATATCCTAAAAATCAATAATTGAAATGCGAACGCAGTTTTGGTTCTTGTTTTTTGTTTAATTCCGGGGAAAGAAAAAGATCAGCTGCCTGAAGACAGGCGCTGATCCTAAAAGTCACATGTATCGGGATTGATATTATCCGGACCGTAGTTTTTCATGACATCCAGATATTTCATGTCTTCTTCAGAGATCGTAAAGTCAAATGCTTTCTCCGCTTGTGACAGTTCACTGAGATCCGAACCCTGACACAGGGCGATACAGCCTTTCTCAAACAGATACCGGATACAGATGATCCAGGGCGTAGTATTGTACTTCTTGGCGAAGATCTCCAGTTCGCGTGAATTCAGAATCGGATCATGATCCGGCGGAAGGAAGCCTTCTGTCTGGATCTTATGTTCATCGGCACAGTTCAGATTGTCACTGAACGGGAATCCGGGATAGATTCTTGCCTGATTCACCATCGGGGCAATCTCAGCCTGACTCAGGATATGTTCGATATGTCTGGATTCAAAATTCGCAAGACCGATCGCATGAGCTTTACCGCTTTTATACATTTCCTCCAAAGCCCGCCAGGTTTCAATACTGATGGTTTCGTACTGGGAACGGAACTTAACCGGGTTCGGCCAGTTGATCAGATAGAGATCAGCGTAATCCGTACCCAGTCTTTTCAGTGAGTGATCCAAAGCATGCAGAGCTCTGTTGTATCCATGCTCTTCGTTGGAGAGCTTCATTGTAAGAAACAGCTCATAACGGCGTACACCCGAATCCGCAAAAGCCTGGGCGGCGATTTTCTCCGCTTCAGGATCGCACGGCAGGTCAAAATGACGGAATCCCGCTTTGACGGCAGTCAGGACATGATCATAGATCTGGTCTTTGTGGTCTTTATCAATCCGATAACCGAGAGCCGGAATCTTAATCCCGTTATGGAGCTGAATGATTTTTTCGATTTTTGATGCCATTGTTTCCTCCGAGGAACATTATACTCCGTTGAAATGTGGAATTGCGTGAAAAGCAAATGAAACTGAAGCTGTTTGAAAAACAAATATCGAAATGTGTCTATTTAGAACCAGGGTTCTTCAGACCTCTTTTTATACTGGGAAGCGTAAGAGGAGGAAAACGCATGAATACACTTCGCAGAGAGGCAATGAAACCGCAGAATATCGATTCCCTTTCTCTTGAAGAGCTTTACAGGCTTCTTCAGACATTCACAAATATCTGTTCCGGGAATACGGAAGACCGTCCCGGATATCCGGAAAGCAGGATGAACTGAAAAAACATCAACTTCGGCATATTGGTCAGAAAGAACCTGATCAGCAAACAGAAACAACGGCCAAAAAAGAGATCACCGCTGCAGACGGTACAAAAAAAGCCAGACTGCTGAGAATCAAGCAGTCCGGCATTCAGATAAAAAAGGCGGGGGCCAGGCCCCCATATCAGCGCGGGCAGGGGTTGACCCACCCGCATAGTTATTTTATCGAAGGACAGATGATTTGTAAACAATTTTGTGAAAACAGTAACCTGTGTCTGCTTGATCAGAATCATGTCGTCTGACTGTCCTGTTAGCAGCAATATTTTTTTCAATGTAGTGTATATTTGCACTTGCATTTCATTTTAGGGGGTTATATAATGATTCAGCACGAAGAAATGACTTCTTAGCTCAGTTGGTAGAGCAACTGACTCTTAATCAGTGGGTCGAGGGTTCGAGTCCCTCAGAGGTCACCATGCATGAGAAACGGCTTAA
>CACXDM010000047.1 GCA_902766435.1 uncultured Erysipelotrichaceae bacterium
AATTTCCTGATGTCCCTTTCTCGGACAACATAATTATACCATCCTGTTGATCAGCTCTTCACCACCACTGTGCAAATGTGGATTCTTTCGTAATAAATTGGTTCCGGTTTTTTCTCGGCAAATACTGCGATGGCGTCAGCGATGTAGTCATACAGATCATAATCTATATATGCAAACAACATCGGGTTGGCATCCTCATCGGGTATCTCTCCGTCACAATATCTGCACGCATAGTCTCCGCATTCTTTGATATAGCCGACAGCGCCCGTTATTTTGTTTATTTGTTCATCATCAAATAACTGTGACTCCCGGAGTGTTCCGGAGATGAAATCACAGAACCAGGCAAAATTATCATCCCAGTTGATATTTCCGTTTCCCAGCGCTTCCCGGCGCAGTTTTTCAAGCTGTCTTAACATCTCCCCCTGAAGTGTATCTGCCTGTCCCCGTTCCGGAACCCATTTCTTCCATATCTTTCTGCAGGTTTTCAGGTGGGTCAGCTTATATCCTCTGATCCCCAGTTTCTCCGTGACTGTGTACATTGAAGCAAAATCGATCAGATCGTCTTTTTTTTATCTGTCATAGGTTCGGGTTCTTTATCCTTCCCGGAATGTTCAGACTGTCCCATGTTTCTCCTTCCGCGTATCCCGGCTGATCAGCCCGTATATGCATCTTCTGCCGTATTCCTGAAGTTCTGCCGTGCCAGCCATTCTTCCTCTTCAGGTGTTTCAGGAATGTCGATGCGTTCAATTTTGAAAATGACCGGTCTAGTACCGTCATTACAGCAGGTGATCATCATACGGTCGTCATTTGTCCACCCCTTCATGATCGAACCGCCCTGAAGAGCAGTATATACATACCTGCTGACAGCGTCCCAGGCTTCCCCGCAGAATCTGCCGTTCATCAGATGATAGAAATCATCCTGTTCGGGTGTTCTCTTAAGCACAAAAGTATCGCCCGCATGGAAGAACGGGCACGGACCTGACTTCGGATCCGCCAGATACTGTTCCTGAAGGTTCGGAAAGACCTTGGTTTCCAGAACCGTGATTTTACATTCGTGTTTAATATTTTTCCTCCGTGATTTGTTTGACAAATGCTCTGATTCGGCGGCTGATATGCTCACTTTCGTAATAGTGAATATAATGCCCGCAGTTCAGATCAACAGTCTCTGCATTCATCCTTGCCGCAAATGCATGTACATAACCGACCCAGCCATCGGATACCTGTCTGCCGTCAGATATAAACATCAGAACCGGACAAGCAATCCTTCCGGCTGATTTAACGATTTCCGCATTTTTCAGTACAGCTTTCGCCTCATTCTCAAAGCAGGGATTCATTGCGTTTCTTCTTCTCAGAAGTTTCTGCTGCCGGATTTCCCTGCCGGTAAGTCCCCGTTTGTTAAGAGGATACCAGAAAAGTAATCCGAGCTTATTGAGACTGCGCATTCTCCTCATGAAACGGATACGCCGTTCGATATCCTCCTTTGTCCAATGGAGATATACCTCAGGAACAGCCATATCCAGCCCGATGACAGCCATGACCTCATCAGGATATTCCTGCTTCCAGCGGATTGCCTCCAGACCGGACATTGAATGAGGCACCAGGATAAAAGGTCCTTTTTCTCCGGATTTTCTCAATGCCTCTCTTTGAATGTCAACCAGCGAATCGATATCACATGGTCCTTCGTACAGATCTGAATATCCGTAGCCGAACTTTTCAATCACAATGATTCTGCAGCTGCTGATCAGTTTCTCATACAGAATCTTAAAATCATACACAGGGGAAACTGTTCCCGAACCGGACATCAGTACAAGTTTGGGACTGTTCTCATCTCCGGCTGTGAATACGTGCATTTTATGATTGTCAATTTTGACATATTCCATATCATCACCGTGTTAAATACCGATTTACCGCAATCTCCACACACTTGAGTTTATCGGAATCCTGATAGTTTCATGCTTGCATCCCAGAGTTCTTTTGCGTTTTCCTCCACATAGGAAAGCAGTGAAGACCTGGCAGTATTTGTACT